>DATGFK010000545.1:0-16771 GCA_035309185.1 Aggregatilineales bacterium | reverse complement strand
TTTTGTCCAGTAACGGAACTGATCGCGTTCTTCCGGTGGAATACCCAGTAACTGAGCAATGACGATGATGGGCAGTGGGAAACCGAAATCGGAGATCAGATCCATTTCGCGACGCGCCTCAATTTCATCCAGCAGGCCGTTGGCGATCTCCGCGATGCGGGGACGGAGCGCTTCGACCATCGCAGGCGTGAAGGCTTTGTGAACCAGCGAGCGCAGCCGTGTATGATCGGGCGGGTCTATGTTCAGCAGGTGGCGATCAATGGCGGCGAATGGGCCTTCCGGCGGCGGGGGCACCATTTCTGCGGGCAGATTTTTCCTGAACTCTTTTCCGAAGCGTGGGTCTTTCAACACCTTGATGCAGTCCTCGTAGCGAGTCATGACCCAGAAAGTCTGGCCTGTCTCTTTGCCAACCACACGATGGATAGGGTCTTGCGCGCGGATTGCGGCATAATAGGGTTGGGGGTTGGCCCGAATTTCCGACGCGAACAGGTAGGGAATGGCTGTCACAGCTTCCATCTTTGTCTGGCTTCTCCTTAAAATCGCGACAGATTCTATACGCAAGAGCGGCAAGATCGTTTCTTATGGCTTTACAAGGAAAGTATTCGACAGATATTCTACTCCGTCGCCTGGTTGCCTTTATCCGGCTGGGGCGGTACCTGTTCCTCGCCGGTGGATTCGTCTTTTATGGCCTGGGCGCGGCAGTTGCCCTTTACCTTGGCGTGCCAATCAACTTGAAAACGTATTTGTGGGGCCAGGCAATTGTCACCGCCACGCAATTGATGGTGCATTATTCCAACGATTATTTTGACCTGGACAGTGACGGACTAAACATAGCCCCGACGGCCTGGTCGGGCGGTAGCCGTGTGCTGCTCGAAAACCTGTTCTCACCACGAGTCGCGCTGATCACGGCACTTGCGCTCGGCACAAGTGCCCTGGTATTGCTCATAACCCTTGTGATCGTTGAGCATCCGTCGCCAGCCGTGCCGATCCTCGCTGTCAGCGCGCTAATCTTGTCGTGGAGCTACAGCGCACCGCCTGTTCGGTTGCATTCGCGCGGAATTGGGGAGATTACGGCGACGCTGATCGTGGCAGTATTGACGCCGCTGCTGGCTTTCGCGTTGCAAGCTGGGCGAGTCGCGCTGCTGCCGATCCTCGCCGTCTTGCCGCTCCTTTTCTTGCAGTTTAATATGTTGTTGAGCGTAGCCCTGGCCGATGTAGAATCCGACTCACTTGCCGGAAAGCGGACTCTTGCCGTACGATTGGGTCGTTCCGGATCGGCACGCCTGTATGTGGCAGGTCTTGCAGCCGCCTATCTGCTCGTGCCGCTCGTCATGCTGCTAGGTCTGCCCGCGCCAGTAGCCGGAGCATTTTCTCTGAGCCTGCTGCTGGCAGCGCCGCTCGCTTTATGGACGGCGCATGGCGCGTGGGCACGGCCGGAAAGAGGGGCGACCTTTGCCTTCTGCTCCATTGCCCTGCTTATCAGCGGAGCGACGCTGGAACTCATCACCTTCCTGGCGATGAGCATCCGGCCCTGAATAACCAGATTTGCCGTGCTTCGCGCAACTTCAGTTTATAGAAGTGTTACACTATAAAATAGTAAACCATCTAACCGTTGGTTATCATCTTCGCGCGTTGAGCTACGACGCACCTTCATCTGCCTTTCACTTCTTGATAGGAGAATTTTGCGTATGACCGCAACTGCCATCAGTTCAACCGCTTCGCAAGTACCAGCGCGTGTCCAACCCGAAGGACTCTGGCTGCGTAACCGGAATTGGGACACCCTGTTTATGACCTTGAGTGTCCTTCTGGTTCCCATGCCTTATTTGTTTTATCTGATCGGCGTCGGCGCGGGACTTGACAAGGATGTGGCCCGCAATGGCGTGAACCTCGTCGTGGCGCTGCTGGTGGGTGGGCCACACATGTACGCCACTTTCATGCGTACTGCGCTCGACGACAAATTTGTAAAACGCTACCCGATGCTCATCCGCTCGTCGATAATCATTCCTATTGTTGTAGTGTCGTTAGCTTTCCTGAACCTGACCCTGCTTCTGACGATCTTCTTCTTCTGGGCTTCCATCCACGTGCTGCACCAGGTAACTTACATTGTCGAGCTATATAACCACCGTGAAAACGTGGAGCGTGGTAAGTCGGCAGTGAGCCTGACTGCGCGCGCTATTGACTACGCCTTGATCCTGACCTGCCTGTTCCCCATCGCCGCGCTCAAGATCAGCCAGCACAATTTCAAGATCGGTACCAACGATCTCACATCGGTGATCCCCAGTTTCTTCTTCAATGAGCAGGGCGGAGTTCCCTGGTTTTTCCTGCTGATGACCAGCCTGTTTGGTATTGCCCTACTCGCATTCATCGTCAAGACATACCGCGAGTGGAAGAGTGGCTACATCAACTGGCCCAAGACGGTGTTTATTACGATCACAGTGGCCGTAGCCTGCACCATGCCCGCGCTCGACAACCTGGATACTGCCTTCCAGGGCCTTAACACCTGGCATTCCTTCCAATACCTGGCCTTGACCTTCTACATTATCCGGCTCCGACAGCAGATCGGCGATCTTGACGCGACCTCGCCGCTGGTAAATCGCGTCACCAGCAAGGCCACTTCGATGCGCCTGTACCTGTTTAGCAGCAGCATGATCGTTGGCTCGATTGTGCTGGGCTTGGCCGTCTGGTTCACGGTCGGAATCGTCGATCCCACCCGCAGTTCACTGCAACGCTTCGATACAGCTTACTACACCGCAATCCTGTGCTTCCTGTGGATCCACTACTATCACGATCACTTCCTGTTCACGAACTTCGATGCAGTGGATGGCCCGGCGCTGGGCCGCTAAACCGCCGCAAAGCTGACACCCATCATCAGGGGCGATCCCACACTTGGATCGCCCCTGATTTTTTTATCCAAACTTTGCCCGGAAAACAATTGACGCCTTACGGTAGTTCGCATCGGGCCGTGCCTTTTTCGTATTCTAACCAAATAAAAACTCAAACCGAACCTTTGCATAGATTGATGCTATAATGCGTGAAGCAAACGCAATAACTCTGTTCCTGTCGAGGAGATACCTCCGTGTCCTCACAACCGCCCATCCAATCATCCGGTGAAGCCGTTCCCCTGCCAGATCGCCCTAAAACGCCAACTTATGTCCCGCGTCCAGAGGTTGATGCCCTGACGCCCACGACGCCAGAAGTGCTTCCAGCCAATCCCAGCAACGGCGCACAGGTTACGTCCAGCGTGATTTCCGTCATCGCGGACGTGCCGGGAATGCCGAAGGCCGGAGGGGGAATGCAGTTTGGGCCAGAGCCGATGAGCGCTCCAGCACCTCAGCGCCCGGCTGGACGGGAAGTCTTCAAGCCAGATCCGGACATCGTGCCGGACGGCAGCATTGTCAAGCAACTGGTGACCTCGCAGCGTATCCGCGATCTATGGAACCAGATGGATGCCCTTCAAGAAGAGGTTATTCAGAACGTCGGCGCGGACCGTACCAGCACCGATAATTACCAGCAGGATCTCCTCTACGCAAGTTCGCTCCTGCTCCAATCTGCCGATAAGTATGATGAGGCTCGCGAAGTGGTCTATCGCGTCCGCGCCGATCTCAACCGTGAGCGCAAGGTAGCCGATGACATCAAGCGCTGGCGGCCTGCGCTGCTTGCCTATTATGCGATCTGGTTCCTATTTGTGGTCATCGTGTCGCATTTTGACCCTCAGTTTCGCGCCCTGGTGCCGGATTCGGTGCCGATCCTGAAACTGGCCTACCCGCCGATTCTGTTTGCGGTGCTTGGCTCACTGTTCAATGGAGTCATGGCACTCAACCAGCATACAACGCTCCAAAAAGATTTCGATTCAGCGTTCGTGACGTGGTATCTCATCAATCCGGTGGTGGGCGGATTGTTGGGGTTAATTGTGTTCGTGTTTTTCGTCGTCACAGGTACCTCTTTTACTCCCACGCTCATCAGCGATCCAAACATAGCAAGTACACAAAGTCCGCTGGTCATCTGGCTGTTGGCGTTCATTGTCGGGTGGCAGCAGAACACTGCGGTTCAGTTGCTAAACGGGTTCCTGAAAACCTTCAGTACCAGCAGCAGTTCCAGGGACGTGTCTACACCGCCGCCAACCACCTCGTCGCGACAATCTTCTCAGCGCTAGTCGGTCAGGCAGCCAGCGGCGAGTCGTCGGACAGGCGAGATGGTCAGCATAGGTGCTCTACGCTCATAATAGGGCAGTGTCTTCGCCTCGAAACTGGAGCTAGAGCCTATGACCCGGATCGCTGTTCTATCGGACATTCACGGCAATTTGCCCGCGCTGGATGCAGTCTTAAAAGACCTGGTAGACTTTTGCGTAGATCGGATCGTTGTCGCTGGTGATGTCCTGAATTGGGGGCCATTCACTGATCCGGTTATGGAGCGTCTGGTCGCGCTTGACTGCGCAATCATTCGAGGCAATAACGAACTCTATCTTCTGGATCACGACACTCCGCGCGCACCCGCGCACTGGAAAGACTACACCATCTCGCCCTGGACTCTGAACCATCTTGACGCCCAGTGGCTAAAAGTTATTGCAGCCTGGCCTGATACTTTGGCCCTGCGTTTCCGTGACGCGCCAACACTGCGTGTCGTGCATGGTTCGGCCCGTAGTCCCTTCGAGCCGATCTACCCGTCCGTGTCAGAAGAGGAAGCATCCGAATTGCTAACTGGCATTGACGAAACGACGGTCATTGCCGCCCACACGCACCTCACCATGGATCGGCAGATGGGGCGCTGGCACATCCTTAACCCCGGTACGGTCGGCGTCCCGCTGGATGGTATTTTCGGCGCAAGTTACATGATCCTCGACGGCAGTTTGCAGGGTTGGCGGGCAACCCTTCGCCGCGTGAATTATGACTATACGCCGCTGTTTGATGAGTTTGAGCGAATGCGATTTGTCAAGATCTGTGGAGTCAGTGGATACCTGGCCGTGCAGGAATTTCGCATGGCGCGCTTGCAGGTGCATCCCTTCAACAGTTGGCGCCAGGCTTGCCATGCGGATCGCCCGCAGGATTTTGCCCTACTTGAGCTGTTTGCTGATGTGGATTGGTGGGATTATATTCCGCCAGCCTATCAGATCAACCCGGTGCGCGATAGGACTCTAAGCCCGACCACGTTCCAGTACAGATGAGGAGGTCGGCATCATAGAGTTTGCCAATCCTGTTACTTCATACAATGTATGTTCGCCGGTTTTTCCTTTCACCGAGACTTGAATCTTCCGCCCTATCTTGATCGTGTCTTTCACGATTTGGTAGGTATCGTCGGAAATCAGGAATCGTGTACCGGCTTCCTTATTGGCCGATTCAATCCGGCTGGCGAAGTTGACCGCATCGCCAATAACCGTCACGCGCTTATGGCGCGGCGCCCCCAGGCTTCCCAGCACGACCTGTCCATAGTGCAGTCCGATGCCGATCTCCAGCGGTCTGGCGTAGGTGGTTTGAAAATATGGTCGAAGTGTCTGCAACTTATCCAACATCCCCAGCCCGGCTTTCACAGATCGCAACGCAACTTCGTTGGGATCAACGCCATCGAAGTGTGCCAGCAAGCCGTCGCCCATATAGTTGTCAATCGTGCCGCCGAAAGTCTGGATTGAAATATCCATGTCCTGGTAGTACCGATTCAGGGCATGGATGACGTCGTAAGGAGGCAGTGCTTCCGCAAACGACGTAAAGCCTCGAATATCAGCGAACAGGATGCCCATGTGCTTTTCCTCTCCGATGCTACCTGGCAGAGCATCCGGAGAAATCTGGCTGGTGATCTGAATGTCATGGGTATCCAGGACGAGACGCCGAATTTTGACATTGCCTGTGACTTTCGTCTGGCAGGCCAGGCGAACCGTAGATGGAAAACTTAAGCGTTCAGCCAGAGCACGCTCATTTGAATTGCGTGGCAGGCAGTTTTCCAGCCCATCGAGGATGGCGATCCGACAGGTGGAACATCGGGCATTGCCACCACAAACATGGGTATGGGGAATGCCCGCATCCAGCGATGTCCTCAGAATCGTCTTACTGGGATTTGTCTCGACTTGTTTCTCGTCTGGAACGTAGTAAACATTGAGGTTGTGGGCCACGCCGGAATCACTCGCCAATTCAGGCTTTGACACCATGCGTCGTACCGGACTGCGATGGCGTCGCTGTAAAATTCCCCGGCGGTAATTGAAAACAAGCAGTGTGGTAACACTCAACACCAGAACCATCGTTGCCATGATCGACAATTGCTCAAGGTCACTGGTTGCTGCGTAATAACGGGTCAAACCGCCGAAAATGGACAGCAAGAGGAGAATCCCCATCATCAGTTGCCCGAAGCGCCGATGATATTTCAACAGTCGGCCAACGACTTGTGCGTGACGCCACATTAGCACACCCATGACAGCCTGTGTCACGAGAAACAGAATTGCCAGTATGCCAATGATGATATGTAGATGAAGCGTAAGTGGGGCAATGAAATCGCCGTTTGACTCCGAGATTGTGCGTTGTACGCTCAGGGTTCCGATAAACACTGCGACAACGGCGCTGACCAAAGCAGCCAGACCAGGAATGTAATGCCAATAGTGATACTTATGGCGTGTGGACTTGGTGCCGAAGGCTACCAAAATGAAGGCAACAGTCAGCAGATTCAGGATTGGGTGAACAAGGAAGTAGGGTGTTGACATATTCAGACTGCAATCATTAATGGCGTTCGGGCGTAAGAATCAATCATCGTATATGAGACTCGACGCTACCCACTTATATTCCCACCAATTCACGAAAATGGGATGTCCAGCCATCCGCCATTCGTCGCTACACCAGATGAGTCTACTAAATCCTGACCGAAGAACTGTTTACCATCGGTGACGTACATCCCGATTCGCACCCCGGCAATCTTCGCCATCTGATCCTGGTTATTGAGGCAAAAGCGTTTCACCACAGTATCGCCCTCGCGCCAGTAACGCCCTCGCCAGCCCAAGCCATCAGCCTGTGCGATGTCGGCGTGATTGGCACCATAAAAATGCACGGCGAACTGGTAGGCGTCGCGGAGAATATCGGGCAGGACGCCAGAAGTGGGCGATGGAGGCAGTTTCGGATCATGGGTTGTCCAGACGATGCGCAAACAGCCTTTTTCAGGCTCCCAGCGGTAAGCCGTGATTTGCGCGCCGCTGGCAAAGGTCAGTCCTTCGGAATTGGTGGGCTGAAATGCGCCGTAATCCAGATCGTTAGCCGCACGCCAGGAGAGCGCATAGCAGCCCTCACCGGGCCGCAGATGGAAGGTCTGGATTGCGCCCGGCATGTTACAACCGTGCGAGAGCAGAAGCGCCTTGTCAGCCGGGTAGACTTCAAGAGAATCGTTCACGTAACGCACCGAAGGCACTTCGAGCAGGAGCGTATTCCAGACCGTCGTTTCTTCGTTGAAGCCTACATATTGCCCGTCGAGGCTTGCCAGTACGGCCTGCGGGTGTTCCTTCAGGATCGCGTCGCGGACGGGAATGTAGTCGCCGAGCGGCGTGGCGAAGCCACCCGGCGTATCGTGCGTAGCCACGAAGTTCAGGAAGGCAACCTGCACCCAGACCTGGCTGCTTACGATGATGGCAACCGCAAACAGGCCAACCACCGTAACGACATTGACGTTATCCCCCGTCTCCCTCACCGACGGAGCAGGAAGGGGGGCGGCTACCAGAGGGGTAGATTTGCCCGACACCGCTCCGACGGCCAGGTACGCCGCCGGGAGCATGATGATCATGTAATGCGGGTAGACCGGCGTCCAGGTGATTGAAAAGACCAGGGGTGTGAAGGCCAACCAGATCAGGACGATCAGATCGACGGGTGCGCGTGCATCTCGACGGACGATTCGTACTAAAAGCCAGATTGCAGCCAGGATTACCACGACGGCCAGCCCGTCAAATAGAGCATCCAGTAAGGGCAGCGTTCCTCCGAACTGTGCCTCAAGCTGTGGTTGGGCGGTTGGCCCAGCCTGCGCCGCAATTTGCGTTCCGCCAATAGATTGCGCTGCCAGCCGAAGTGCGTCGAGTGTAAGGGTTATTGGGTTGCTGGGCTGTCCACCAGTCGAACTCGCGTTCACAAACTTCTGACCTGCATCCTGGGGCGACAGCGACGCTTGCACCACGCCGAGCGCGTAGGGTAGCACGACCAGCGAAGTCAGTACGAAGCTGAAGGCAAACTCGCGCTGGATTCGTCGCCGTCCGAGCGCGATCAGGGCCAGCGTAACAGGGATCAACACGAACGCGCCATAATGGATCTGTCCGGTGATCGCCAGCAGGGGCAGATGCACAAACTGCGCTTTGCGCTTCCCCTCCAGGAAACCGAGTAGCCCACTGCCAACGGTTAATAGTACAAAGACTGGCAGTAAGTCCTGCGCCCAGATTTTCCGTGAATAGACAACCGCCCAGGGGCTGACCGCGTACAGCAGTCCCGTGATCATGGCTGCGCGGGGGCCGTAGTAGCGCCGTGCCAGGGCATATAGCAGACCCACCGCGATCACATTGAGTAGGCCAACGTAAAGCGTCGCCAGTACAGGGCTGCTCGACACAATGTAAGGGGGAGCCATCAGATACACACTGATTGGCGGGTTGCGGATACCCACCGAAGAGTCGATCCCCAGCAGCGGAATGCCCTGCCCATGCACCATATTCAGCGTGAGCGCGGACAGATTGGCTTCGTCACGCTTGAATTCTACGGTTCCCGGCCAACCCAGGCGCAGAATCGCAGCCAGCGCCAGGATAGCGATGAGCGCGATCCATTCGAGCGGGCGAGGTTGAGCGCTATAAATTGGCAACGGGCTGTCGAGGGCTGTCTGCATATTGGTCTGCGCTATAAACTGGCGTCTGGCGGCAAATTCGCGGAAACTATAGCGGACTCCGCGCTAGGTGACGAGTCGCCGTCGGCAAATAGTTGAGCATCAGTCATGTTGGTTGAGCAAGTCAGGGCTTTTTGCCACCAGTACCATCTGTTTGAGCCGGGGCCGGTCGTTGTGGCCGTATCCGGCGGGGCCGATTCGCTGACCTTGCTACACGTGCTGATCGCGCTGCGCGAGGAATTTGGGAGCACATTGCACGTTGCCACGCTCGATCATGGGCTGCGCGGAGACGCGGGGGCGGGCGACGTGGCATTCGTTCGCGAAATCAGCGCTCAGTGGGAGATACCCGTTAGTGCCGGGAGTGCCGACGTTCGCATACTGGCCGCTCAACTGCGCCTGGGCATCGAAGAAGCCGCTCGTCGCGCCCGCTATGACTTTCTCGCCGAGGTTGCGCGCGGCATTGGTGCCAGGACAATCGCCATGGGGCATAACCAGAATGATCAGGCCGAGACGGTCTTGATGCACGTGATCAGGGGCACGGGGTTGGCCGGACTGCGCGGCATTCTCCCCAAAAGCCCGCTGGGCCAGGATAAAAATATTGCCCTGGTGCGTCCCTTACTGGATACGTCACGCCAGGACATCGAGGCTTATTTGCGGCAATTGGGGATCGCTCCGCGCGTGGACGAGACCAACACCGATTTGAGCTATGACCGCAACGCGGTTCGCCATCGAATTATGCCGGTTCTGGAAGAGTTACGCGGCGTTCGCAAGGGACTCGTGCGCACGGCGCGCATCGCCCGTGACGACTTTGACGCGCTGCACGTGAATTTACCGGCGTGGTCAATGGTTCCTTCCGGCTTATCCATGCCGCGAGAGGTTTTCGCCGCTCTACATGTTGCGCATCAGCGGATTGTGCTGCGTGAAGGCATCGCGCGCTTTACGCCTGAACTGAGTGTTGGCTTCGATCAATTGGAAATGCTTCGCCATAAGGTCGAGAACGTGTCCTGGCAGGGTTCCCTGAACGTGTCCTCACAGTTGGCATTGATCGCGGATCGCCAGGCTATCCGGCTTGCAGCGCCAGGCACCGGGACACAGCATTTTCCCGCAAGCTGTCCCTACATTGCCGAAGATACACGCCTGGCGATTTCCGCGCCAGGAGACTACGAGCTGGGGCACGGCTGGCGATTGCGCGTTGAACGGATCGGCCCGGCGCAGCACATTGAAGCGCAAGAAAGGCGAAGCATGAAGGCACCCGAACGTAACCCGCTCTCCATAGAATTAACGCTCAACGAAGCCACCGTTTTGGAGCTACGCACACGGTTGCCTGGAGATCGCTTTAGGCCACAGGGCATGGGCGGGCACACTCAAAAAGTGCAGGACTTAATGGTCAATCTCAAAGTGCCAATTGCCTTGCGCGACCGTGTGTCGCTGCTGGTAGTGGACGGTGAGATAGCCTGGATCGTCGTACCCACACCTGATGGTCCCCGCTCCCGAATGGCTGAAGGGTATACCCTGCCGCTTATTTCGGGTGAACTGTGGCGCTTCACGTATCTATTTATAGCGTGATCCCACCACAAACGCGCTCTCAGAAAAATTGTGTTCGCGCCCCAATCGTTAATGCTTATCATTGAGCCTACACAATCTTGCGACAATGTTCCGAGTAGTGTATGATTAAGATTAACTGTCTAATTTAGTCTTGGAACAATGCTTGTGGATATGCAAACTGCTTCTGATCCCGAACTGTCCCATATCCTGGTAGTGGACGACGAAGGGGCAATCCGTTATTCAATCGGTAAGGCTTTGCAGCGCGTTGGCTATCACGTAACCGAGGCAGCCAGCGGCGAAGAAGCCTTACAGCTCATGGCTGACCAGGATTTCGAAGTTGTCCTGACCGACATCCGTATGCCTGGCCTCAGCGGTGTGGATCTGTTAGCCAAGATCAAGGAAAAAGCGCCTGACTCCATTGTCATTCTCATGACGGGCTATGCCAGCCTGGGAACTGCCGTGGAGAGTTTGCGCATGGGCGCGCACGATTACTTGATCAAGCCGAGCAGTAACCAGGACATACGCCAGAGCGTGGCACGTGGCCTCGAACGCGCACGCAATCTTCATCGCCGCCGCTTGCTGCTCGATGCCATCCAGCACAACGTACGGGAATTGACGACTGGCCTGGATGGAAACGCGCCAGGTAAGGCCAATGGTATACAGTCACCCGGCCCCGTACAGGCTCCTGTCACGGCGATGACACTCGGCCCCCTGACCATCTATCCGGGCCGCTATTTGATCCAGGTTGGCGACACGCAGCTAGGCTTGACGCCGACAGAATTCGATATGTTGCTGTATCTGGCTGCACACCGGGGCCGCGTCGTGCCCTGCTATGAGCTGGTGCGTGAGGTTCGCGGTTATACAGTTGAGGAGTCAGAAGCGCGCGAAGTGATCCGTCCGCATATCAGCAATTTACGCCGGAAGCTTGAACAGGCCGGGCAAGACCCGGATCTGATCGTCAACGTGCGCGGAATTGGTTATCGGCTGGCTGAACCAGCCAATAGCTGATCGGTCTACATGACCTGACTATTGCTCTTGGGCGATGGGGATAGAAACACAACAGGCGCACTCGAAAGTGCGCCTGTTCGTTTTCATTATTCGGTGCGACGATCAGCCTGTGATACCGGCGTTGAGATCCTTCAGTTTGTCGATCAAATCCTGCGGCAGATCCGGCGAGTAGACCACACCATTCTGTCCATACAGGATCAACTCAAGATCGGTCGTTATCGTGGATGAAGATGAAGAGGATGATGAAGAGGATGATGAAGAAGAGCTGCTTGTGGTTTCGGTTGCAGCCGATGTAGCGTTATCCGCAGCGCTAGATTTCAGGAAACTAACGCGAACAATCGGCCAGTTCTTGGCACTCAATTGCTTGAGATTATCCTTGAACTCCTGGTTCATACCTGAAGAAGCGTAGCGGTTGTCGTTGTAAAGAATAATCCAGGCGCCATCACTCGTAAATGTGACCTGCTTCAGGGTGCGCAACTGGCTAATCAGTTTGTCAAGTTGGTCGGTCAGTTCCTTCGGCACGCCCTTCGATGCCGCGTAGTGATTAGCCCCGTACAGGATTACCCATTCGCCATCAGGGGCAAACGAAATGTCCTGGATGTCGATGCCGGTACCATTGACCTTAGAGAGGCGGTCAAGTGCCGTCTTAGGCAGCCCCTTTGAGTCAAAGCCATTTGGGGAATAGACGACAATCCATCCACCGTCGGCAGTAAAACTAATAAATTGAACATCTTTATTGTCTGTTTTGTACTGGTCTAGCTGGTCGGTCAGGTCTGACGGAATATCACTGGAAGCAACATAATCGTTGACTCCGTACAGAATGACCCAGCCTCCATTGGGCGCAAAAGCAACTTGTTTAATCTGTACATAATTCTGGCTGACTCGATTGCTAAGCTGCCTGGCGGCATTGTTGCGTGCAGACGCGCTTATGGGCGCGGCTGCCAACATTGCACAAAAAAGAATAGACGCCATCGTAAATACTCGCATGTGTGAAGAACGTTTCATATGCCTACTCTCCCTTGGATCGATCCGTTAACGGCCAGAAACAGCAGTGCCTTTGCACTCCTATTTCGTGGCGCTTATCGAATATACCGTCAATTATTATAGGTTCGTTCCCAATCACGGGCAAATAGCCCCCTTTTGCCGCCTGGGAAGGCGTTTTCGGGCGATACACCTGGCGCACCATTGCGCCCTGATTGGAGAAATCTGCTACAATGATCATTGGTACAAAGTGGTTGGCTGAACAGAGGCGACAACCAATGGCAGGAAAAAAGATATTGATCGTAGACGACGAGCCAATGTTCCGGACACTCATGATTCAATGCCTTCGCCCGCTCGTGAAAGAAGATGTCGAGTTTTTGACAGCCGAGGATGGTTTTATTGCCCTGAAGATGGCAAATTCCGAGGAGCCAGACCTCATCTTTCTTGACTTGATGATGCCGGGCATGGATGGCATTGAGGTATGCCGCCTCATCAAAACCAACGAACGGCTCAAGCACATCCAGGTTGTAATCCTGACGGCTCGCAAGCACCCGCAGGATAAAGAGATCGGGAAATTGTCCGGCGCGGACAAGTACCTGGTCAAGCCTTTTGAACCCAAGGACATCCTGCAATGCGCTCAGGAGGCATTAGGGCTGCTTCCGGCCAGCGCGTAACAACCAGCAACATTCGACATGGGAGGACCTGGCGCCATGTCAAAAGAATCGGCGGCGACATTCATCCAGAAAGTGAACAACAGTCCCGCCTTGCAAGATGAGGTTGCCCTGGTGACGGGCAATATCTATGGCCTGCTGATGATCGCGGCCAAGATTGGCTTCAGCTTTACCCGCACTGACTGGGAAGCGGCTGCCTCTGCCGAGGTCGAGCAAGAGGGCAAAAATAGCTGGGTTGTTGCCTTTCTGGATGAAAGTAATCCGGTGCGCAGCGGGGCGTGAACTCAGCAGCGTCAAAAATTCTCCAAAGGATGCCTGTGCAACAACCTCCACGACCCTAAGAGCGCTGTATATTGCTGATTATTCTGACAGCCCAATTTCTACCTGGCCTGATCTCGGCCCTGGCGAGGTAGTAGGCACAGTCCAGGTCATTAAATCCTGACTTGAACTTAATCTCGCCTACTCTCGCCGGAAGAAGCGCTTGAGGCGTCGCGTGATGAACGCTCGACGGGCGCGCCGCCAGGCATCATCCGCTTCGTCTTCCTGGTTGGGAGTCGCGTTATGCGGGCGGGCATAGCGCTCATTGATATACATATCGGTGATCGTGTTGACGGCGTTGCTGCCCGTCGGCACGTCCTTGGCGATCCGCCGCCCACGTTCCAGCGGGGTATTGGTTTGTGCTAAAGGAATTCGCAGCCAGCGGGCATAGATTCCAAGCCGGGCGTAGGCCCGCCCGATGGGACTGATCCGATCCAGGCCTCGGTACTCGATCCACCACAACAGACCCACCGCCAGGAACGAAACGATTGCGATGATGATTGCCAGCACGAGCAGAATATTCAAGCCGTTACTTACCGTCGGGGGCAGGCTGATCACGGGCACCAGCGTTGCAGTCGCGCTCGGCATAGCTGATGGTGTGGCACTGGGAGCCAGTGGTGTGGTTGTGCCGCCTTGCGACTGCGGCGCAGGCGACGGAGTTTGCGTGATGGCAGCGGGCGGCTGTGCATTATTCTGTGCGGGTGCGGGTGTCAAAGTTGGAGGCGGGGTAGGTGTTGGCGTGTTGGTCGGGATCGCGGCGGGACGCGCCGTCGCATTCGGATCAACGCGATCCAGCGTTTGCTGCGCGGATGTTGGCTCAAATTCAACCCATCCAGCCTGCTGAAAATAGACCTCGACCCAGGTATGCGCATCGCGTTCGCGTACCACGTAGGTTTGTGCGGCCCCATCGTAAACGCCCTGCGCGAAGCCTGCGCCCATGCGAGCCGGAATGCCCAGTGTGCGCAGCATGACGATCATGGCCGAGGCGTAGTAGGTACAGTAACCCTGCTTGTAGTCGAACAGTACCCAGTCCACCAGGTCACGGTTGGCAGGCGGATTCTCAATCGTCTCATTATACGTGATGTGGGCACGTAGCCATTGTTCGATAGCTTTGGCTTTGTCATACGCCGTCTGCGCGTTGGTCTGCTGGACAATTTGCAAAGCCAGTGCGCGGGTCCGCTGGGAAATTGTCGCTGGAAGCTGGAGATCGAGCGCTTTGACCCACTCTGGATAAGTTGCGGGAAGCGCGCGCAGGGCCGGGGCCGAGGCAATGCTGATCGAGGAAGTCACCTGATATGTGTCGCCGTTCTGGAGGGGATTTACGGGCCGTGTCACCGAAGGATTGACCGTTTTGGCCGCCTGGTCAACGTAGTCCACGTCAACCACGACTGGCAGGCCGAACGTCACCGGCTGCGGGGCCGCATAAACCAGCCGTGAGGAGCCGATTTCCATAGAAAACTTCTGATCGACCGATTGGCGCAAAGATGGGTCTACCGGCGGATATTTCAGTTCCAGGCCAGGACCATCGGCGGTGATCTCGTAACTGCGCGGCGATGTCCAGCTATTGCTTTCATATCGGTCAAAGACGCGCGATTTCCAGTAATAGCGTGGGCCAGTTGGCGCTTTGACCACCATCACGATCTGATCGCCCAGCCGGATCGCGCCGCCGAGTTGGAGCGTATCGCCCCCGTAATAATCTGCCGAAGGCGCGCCTTTGCTTTCCAGGTTGCTGAACAACTTGTTGAGCAGTTCTTGAATCTTGTTGATCGTATCGGCGCTCAGGAAGTCCTTGAAGCGTTGGGCGTTGTCGGCGGCATTGCCAGTCGGCAGCAGCCACGCCAGCGCGATCAGAATCAGGGCAAGAATGGCCCCTGAGCGGAACAACCAGGCGCGCACCGTATTCAAATTACCCTGGACAGATACGCGGTTGGCGTACCAATCGAATTCACGGGCCTCGATGTGTGAGCGAATGATCAGCAGCAGGGACAGGAACACATAGACGATCAGGTACAAATCCAGGTTGACCTGGCTTTGATCGGTTGTATAAAAGGCATTCAATACCAGGACAATGCCCGGTGGCAGTATCGCCCGCCACACCCGATCCAGCCGGAAGGTGTGCCAGGCCGTGTTATGACCCAGGAACCAGATCAGGATGGATAGGAACAGCACCAGGATAAACGGGTCAAGGGTATTGGAATGCAGCGAATTTTGAAGGGTCTGCGTAAAGCGTCTGATCAGTTCGATACAGCGCGTGACGAGATCGCCGGGTGCAGCCAGCAGTTGTATGATCATGATCGTTCCGACGCAGAATACACCCGTCAGAACGAGCGATACCAGTTCCGATAAATAGCTGCGCGCCAGCAAAAACCCGATCACTACCGAAACGATAGCGATTGGAATCAGGTCGTTCAAACCAACCGGCCAGCTCGCGGACTGCCTGGCAAACTCCTGTGAAATGCCCAGCGATGTATTGAGCGCAAGCACAGGGATAACCAGGATTCCGCACGTGATGATCAGCGTCGAGAAGTCGCCGCGAGCAAAGAGGGTTCGTAACCAGTTCTGAACGCGCCGGGGGAGGGTCATCCGGACGGGCAGTGAAGCGCCTTGCGCTCTTGCAGTCAAAGCCGAAGTCCTACGCTTTCCATCTCAAAAACTCACGAGCATCATGCCCCGATACAGTAAACCACAATCCGACTCAGATTCACGCCATAGACCGCCAGGAAAGTTTCGCCAGCAGCCCGTAGAGTCTACCTGTGCCAAAGGCAGATCGCAACGCGCTCCGTACAGCGGAGGGCAAGCATTGCTATTCACTGCCGATCACATTGGCGCGGACTTCGTAGTAAGCCCGGATCACCGGACTGCCCAGGGGATAGGGTGGATGCTGTTTTTGCCAGTGCGTGTGTTTGCTGGCCGCTTCTTCCGGCGCGGTTGCATCGGCCCACAGGCTATAACTCACGTAGCGCGTCGGCAGGTTCAGGTCGGCATACAGGCGCTTGAACAGACAGCCGATCTGGTGCGCCTCGGCCTGCGCTGACTGAGTCCACAAGCGCTCAAATTGACCCTCCGCGCCGACTTTGATCGAGAAGACGCGCACACTGGCAACCTGGCCGGACGCTGCCTGGACTATATCGGACTGCGCGCCGGGTATGTGTCGCTTCAATTGGACAAAAATCAGGCTGGATTGCCCTGGAAGGGATAAATCGCCACTACCGGGCGAACCTGCCGGGTCATCGGTTGTGGACAGTGCCGCGATCAGATTTTGCCGTGTCCGCCAGGCTTCATCGCCCAGATAATGGCCCGCATTCACGTTGTCGCGGTGCAGGCGTACGAAGGCGCATCCTGCCCTGCCTGCGATCTGCCTGGCGACACTCCCCCACTGCGGTTCAAAGTCCGCCACAACGTTCGCTTGCAGCCGGTATTCTCGCAGG
>DATGFK010000544.1:0-4527 GCA_035309185.1 Aggregatilineales bacterium | reverse complement strand
CAGGTGTAGAAATTCGCCGTGCTGGGCCAGCCGAACGCGATGCGCTGCTTTCCCTTGCAGACCTGATCTGGCAGCAGCACGTTAAGGGGCCAACATGGGCTGTGAAACTCCCCGAACAGGTCGTGGATACCCATCAGGGCTGGGCTGAACTGGCGGACGATAAAACGGCAGCAGTATGGATCGCCTTTGAGCATGGACAGCCTGTTGCTGCGCAGGGCTATTACTGGGCCGAAGTCGCCGACGATAACCTGCTGACGCCTGAAAAGTGTGTGCATTTCACAGTCGCAGCGACGCGCGAAGAGGCACGTGGACGGGGCATCGGACGCGCTCTAGCTCGCGAGGTTTTCTCGCACGCCATCGCCAATGGACAGCACTATGCGAATACGGATTGGCGCAGTACAAACTTGCTGGCTTCGAGGGTTTGGCCGCACCTGGGCTTTCATCCGGCGTTCAACCGCCTCGTGCGCCGCATTGACCCGCGTATCGCATGGGCCAAAGGCCAATAGTCTAAATTCACGATTCAGTCAGGTGAGTTTGCCCCTGGCAGCCACATCCCAGACGCACTCGACGTGATCCTGTCGGACGCCAACCACCTGATCGAACAAATTCGACACCACACAGCAATGATTAGGGATGACGCTGACTCGCTCACCGATGGTTGGTTTCATCGCGCACTTTGAAAAATCCACGTGTCCGTGTTCTTCAGAAAGGGCGTAAAAGTCGGCATCGGGATATTCGAGGATCAGACCGTGGCCGCTCAGGCCGAGCAGATCGGAGGAGAACGTCTTGCTGCCGCCATCCAATATGCCTCGATCAGCGGTCGGGTGGCTGATAACCGTGGTGATAACCCTGAATGCGCAGTCTTCAACAGTCATCGCGCCTGCCTTCACGATGGAACGATCCCCATAGGCATACATGCCCGCGCGATATTCGGTGATCTCAGGATGCGTATGCGCCCGCCACATAGCGGGCGTCCCGCCTGTACTGACGCGCGAGACCAGCAATCCTTTTGGAGCCAGCAAGTCTTTGACCTGACGGACGAACGGATCGGTTTTGTCGTTGGTGGGATAGGTCATCAGGCCGCCGAAGGTCAAACCCGCCTGGCTGGCAATCACCTGGGCCAAATCCGCCGCCTCTTGAGGAGTTTGCACGCCGCAGCGCTGTGCGCCGGTGTCAAATTCGATCAGCACGGGCAGCTCAATCGCGGCTCGCTGTGCCATCTCTGAGAGGCCCATCACGGTAAACTCCGAGTCGGCGGTAACGCTGATAGTCGCCCGTTTTGCCAGCGCGGCCAGCCGTTCGAGTTTCTGGCCTCCGATGATGTTGTAGGGGATAAAAATATCGCGGATGCCTGCCTCAGCCATCACCTCGGCTTCCCCGATCTTCTGGCAGGTGATCCCCACCGCCCCCGCTTGCATCTGCATCTGCGCAATGGCCGGAATCTTATGCGTCTTGATGTGCGGACGGTTGGCAAGCTGATGTTCGTCCAGGTATCGTTGAAGCCCTGCGATGTTGGCTTCCAACCTGTCCAGGTCAACCACCGCAACCGGCGTATCGAGATCATCAATCTGCATTGGCTTCGTCCCCGCGATCAGGATTTATCGTGATGGGTCAGCAGTTCGACGCCATCAGCCGTCACAAGCATGGCATCTTCCAGGCGCGCGCCGGTTTGGCCTGACAGATAAATTCCCGGTTCGAGCATGATCACCATACCTTCGTGCAAGACTTCATCGCTGTAAGGGATAATGCGAGGCGCTTCATGCCCGGACACTCCCACACTATGCCCGGTGTGATGTCCATATACGGGGTAGCCTTTGTCGGCGATGAACTGCCGCACCTTTTGGTCTATGTCTTTAGCTACCGCGCCTGGCCTCACCAGCGAGATTCCGTAATCGAGCGCATCTCGCACAGTCTGGTGAATCTTTGCCTGTTCCGGCGTACGTTCGCCCGGATAATAGGTGCCGCAGCTATCGCTCCAGTAGCCGTCAAGGATCACGCTGAGGTCAACAATCACAGAATCCGTGGCCGTGATTTCGATGTCGAGCGGCCAGCCGCCACTGTCACGCCGTCCAACCACGCAATCGTTGCCGAGTGGAACCCGGCATCCGGCAGCATCCTCAATCGCAGAGTGGGCCGCAATCCAAACATCAATCTCGCGTTTCCCGACGCCGACGGCAGCGCGAGCCGCCGCATGACCAATATCGGTCAGGGCAAAATTCCGCCGCAGGACGTTCATTTCTTCGGCAGTTTTGATTTGGCGCAGGCCTTCCAGCCAGCCGTCAATGGTAAGGAGATCGCCACTGTCGCGCAATAGTGCCCCGATCATTTCGCTGACAAACTCGCGTTCAAGGCCAATCCTGGTAGTCTGTGTTGGTGCGGCCAACTTTTGAACCAGCTCCGAGAGACGTTTACCGCTTTCAATTGGCCCATCCAGGCGTTTGCCTCGGTACGTGGCAACGGCCAAATCCGCATCCTGGTAGGGTTCCGCCAGTTCAGAATAGGCATCCACCACGATCAAATGGTACTGACCGTTTTCATACCAGACTAGGGGATAACTGGAAGCAAAAAGCTGCATCCCCACCTGGATCGGGGCGGCGAAGCCTGTCAGCCACTTCACGCTTTCAGGCCGCGCGAAGACAGCCCGATGGATTCCCCGCTGCTGCAAGAGGGCGTGCGTTTGCTGTCGCTGTTCTTTGTGCATTTAAGCTCACTTTGTGGTGATTTTTAGAGGCAATTCAGAGAAGCGTTCGGGCTGCCGACCATAGATCTCACGCAGCGCGCGCCCTGGCGTTTTTCCCGTCACCTGTCCATTGTCCACGACCAGTTCGCCATTGACGGCTACGTAGTCAATGCCCTCGGGATGACGGCGTGGGTCTTCGTAGGTTGCGGTGTCCTGGATCGTATCAGGATCGAAGACCACGATGTCGGCGGCGAATCCGGGCCGTAAAATCCCACGATCCAGGCAACCCAGCCGCCGCGCAGAAGCTGAGGTCATCTTGCGGATGGCCTCTTCCCAGGTCAACAAGCCCAGGTCGCGTGAGTAGTGAGCCAGGAATCGCGCATGGGACCCCCATCCACGCGGATGCGGACGTTCTCCGACGAGAATCCCATCGCTGCCGATGCTGTGCGCGGGATGCTGCATGATGGCCTGCACATTGTCCTCGTTGCCGATAAATACCAGGCATGACACGCCCAGGTGGGTGCGGATCAACACGTCGCAGAAATAATCGAAGGCGCTCTGTTCGGCCTGTGCTGCCAGTTGGGTTAATGGTACACCGTCCACGACGACCATTTCCCAACCCATCGGGACGTTGTGAAACCCGTCTGAACCCGTCAGCTCCATGTCGTGACGCAGCCGCGACCTGATTTCGGCGGATTGCAGACGATCCAGGATCGCCTGTGTCCCGCCCTCGTTCATCCAGGCAGGCAAGAGCGCGTGGAGGTAGGTGTTCCCGGCCAGGTAAGGGTAGGCGTCCATAGTCACTTCGACGCCGCCCGCCCGTGCCTGATCGATCATCGCAAGGAGTTCCCCGGCCCGGCCCTTGTTGATTGGAAATCCGAAGTGACAGTGGGTCAGGTGTACAGGAATTTTGGCACGCCGCCCGATCTCAATCGAATCAGCATACGCCTCTAGCGCGTGCATCCCGTAGTTGCGATGGTGTGGTGAATAAATGCCATTGTAGGGTCTGAGCATCTCACACAGGGCCACGACCTCGTCGTCGGAGGCGAACATAGCGGGCGCGTATTGCAGCCCTGTGGACAGTCCCACGGCGCCTTCGCGCATCGCCATATCCACCAGGGTCTGCATTTGCTCTAATTCATCATCGTCCGGGGCATCTGCCTTCTCGCCCATCACAGCCAGGCGAATCGTGCCGTGCGGGACGTGCATGGCGACGTTGACTGCCGCCTTCCCATCGAATTGATCCAGGTACGTGGTGATCGTGCCCCAATTCCAATCCCGCCCCAAGTTACCATTCCAGCCAGCCAATTGAACCTGGAGGATTGCGGTACTATTTGGCGTAATGGGTGCGAGGCCCAGCCCATCGTGGCCGATCACGTCCGTCGTCACGCCCTGCCGAATTTTGCACTCATGCAGGGGATTCTTGAGCAGTTGCAAATCGGAGTGGGTGTGCATGTCAATGAAGCCCGGCGATACAAACCGTCCATCGGCACAGATCGTGTACTGCGCTGCGCTGCCCGAAAGCTTCCCGATGGCGACGATCTGGCCGTCGCGGATCGCTACATCGCCCCAGTACCACGGGCTGCCGGTTCCGTCCAACAGACGGCCTCCCGTGATCAGCAGATCATCCATGATGTGACCGCTTATCCTGTCGCTTAATGGCGCGCATCCCATTCTCGCATGACGCTAAAGAGAAATTCACGCACATCCGGATCGACGACGTCGCCAATACCGTCGTAGGAATGGTTGTCAACTTCAATGCGGACACCCTGATTTTGTCCCGGCTTAATATGGATACTGCGCGTCGAAAACTGTGGGTGAGAAGCAAGCTTGAACTGTAAGAAATC
>DATGFK010000543.1:0-6021 GCA_035309185.1 Aggregatilineales bacterium | reverse complement strand
CACAGCCGCTCAATTCTTGCCGGATGATTACTTCCTGATAATTTGCCCATAGCCATCAATCCACTGGGCGTCTGGCTGAGGAGTTACGATTTTCTACAATTATAGACGGGCTGTTTTGACTAGCGTTGTGACTCAGTTTATGGCATGACTATAGAGTAAACGTTCGATTTTTCTTTTTTACTGTTGCAAGAGAAATCGCACGTCTTATCCCATCCTCGCGAGTTGATTTCTCCCAACTTCGGAATTGGCGAGCAACTGTGCGGTCACGTTCTCAAAATCCATTGATCTACCACGCTCATAGGCAGCGGCGGAAATTTCAGGCGATAAAGGCGATTCCTTTAGATACATATCAATAAATCCCTTTAATTCATCGATCACTGCTGAATGGTTTCTGGCGAAACCCAGCAACTCAACGGCATGTTCGGCTTGTCCGCTATGATTCAACGCATCCGCGTAACCCACGATTGCTTTCAAAGAAAGATAGGGATTGTTTAGTTTTTGTGCCAGCGCCAGACATTCTAGCGAATAACGCTGCGCGGCCTGGTATTCGCCAAGCCGTACCATCGGATGCCCTAAATTGCCGAGTGTTCGCGCCGTGTCCCAGCGATCACCGGCGTCTCTGAAGCTATCCAGAGCCAGCAACAGATATCGCTTATGATTGGCGTGGTCGCCCTGTTTGGAGGCAAACCAGCTTAATCCATCGTAGCCCAGGGCATTGCTCCGAGGGTTATTAAGGAGCATTCCGATTTCCAACCCGCGCTGGAAATGTGCGCCAGCGTCATTGACTCGCTCCTGCAACATGAATGATACGCCAATCGCGTGTTCCAGGAGCACGAGTACAGAGGAGTCGTCAATCCGGTTCAGCAGTTCAAGCATTTTTTGGTCATAGCGTTGCAACGCTTCAAAATTTCCCGTATAGAAGGCCATGATCGGGAATGGATGGATGGCCCATGCTTGCAGCCAGTCAGCTCCCAGGGTTTCGCCAAGGTCCAGGCCTCGCTTCAACAGCGGCCTGTGCTCTGGAACAAATCCTAGCGCACATAATACCAATACCAGTGCCCACGATGGCGGAAACTGCTCCAGGATGGTTACTGCCTCGAAGGCCAGCGGTTCGGCCAACAAATCAGGGCCATGTAGACTGCACACCGCCTGATACCCCAGCATGGTGCCCCACAATTCGCGCTGATTTGTCGCCCGATGCAAGTGCTCCGCCGCAAATTCGAATAAGAACATTCCCCGCAAATTTTGACCGGATAAATCGCACACCCGAAACAGATAAAAGGCCATATCTTTGACAGCGGCGGGTTCAGGTCGTGTTACGAACTGCCGCCAGGCCTCGGCCACGTTCTCAAAATCTGGTTTCAGGACAGCGACCGCCTCCATTTGTTTGCTGTGGAGCAGGTCGGGGCCAGAACGTTGGAGCAGTCCGATATAGTAATCGCAGTGACGGTCAACGATCTGCACCTGGGTCGGTGCGCTTGGAACCGTTTTGTCCAGCACAAACTGGCGCAGTAATTCGTGGGTGTCGTAGCGTCCGCTGGTTGGATTGCGCTGCACCAGAGACTTATTGACCAGACTATTCAATGTCTTAAGCGACGCATCGGCGACGCTCTGCGCTGCTTCGCGAGTGAAGCCATCTCGAAAAACAGCGAGTCCTTTCAGCACAGCCCGCTCAGCATCGGTCAGCAAATTCCAGGAATACTCGAATACAGCGCGCATACTGCGGTGACGTTCGGGTAAGTCATGTAATTCGCTTTCGAGAAAATCAAAGCTGCGTTCGATCTCCGTCGAGATATCGGACAGGGAAAGGCTGTCAACCCACGCGGCTGCCAATACGATCCCTAGCGGTATCCCACGTACCTGCCTACAAATTCGTGCCAAATTCGTTAGATTGTCTGCGGTGAGTTCAAAGGACGGATTGCTGCGCCGCGCACTTTGCAAGAACAACTTAACAGCACTGTATTCGGCGGCATCTTGCGGGGTTTCCCAATCTGGAAAATCCATTCCTTCGATGCGGACGACGGTTTCCCACTGGATATTCAAGCGTTCCCGTGAGGTGACGATCACTTTGAGATGACGCACCGCCTGCAGCAGTTCAACAATAAGGTCAGCGCCTTGAATCAAATGTTCAAAATTATCGAGCACCAGTAAGATGTGCTTGTCATTGAGGAAGGTAAGTAACTGATTTTTTGGAGTGTCGCCCGATGAAAACTGAAACCCAATAGCTTCGGCAATAGCGCCAACCATCAACGTCGGATCGGGGACAGAAGCCAGCCCAACGAAGTACACCCCGTCCTTGAAATGCTGTAACTGCCGGAGGGCCACTTCCAGGGCCAGGCGCGTTTTGCCCATTCCCCCTGGGCCGAGAATGCCGACCATGCGGGCGGAAGGTTTATCGAGGAGCGCTGCCAGTTCATGCAGCTCTGCCTCGCGCCCGACAAAGGTTGTGGCCTGCTCCGGCAAATTGTTCCTGGTTGTGGTGGTTGGCACTTGCCCGTCTGCAAAGATCTCGGGGTCGGTGCGACTCGGCGCGCTTAGCGAGCCAGGACTGGGCGCGCCATGCAGGATAGCCTCCAATTCAGCGCCTACCAGGCGCGCACTAGAAATACGCTGATGGCGATCCTTTTCCAGCATCCGATAGACTAAATCGATCAATGCCACCGGGAAATCAGGACATAACGCTTCTAAATCCGGCACTGGATTAAAAAGAGTCGCCGTGACTTGTGCGCCAAAGTGTTCCGCCGGAAAGGGATGTTTCCCAGTCAGCATTTCGAACAGCATCACACCGAACGCCCACAGATCAGATCGTTCGTCAAGCGATTCGCCGTTCAGCGCTTCAGGACTCTGGTAGCCCAACGTTCCGAGCAATTGGCTTTCCGGAGTCAGGGCCGAATTTCCCCACCTCGCGACACCAAAATCTGTCAGGCGCGGCGTTCCATCCTCCGCAATCAGCACATTGCCGGGCTTCAGATCGCGGTGCAGAATGTTCAAGCGGTGGGTTCGCGTCAGCGCATCAGCCAGATCAAGCGCGATATTGAGAACCCGGGCCAGCTCCAACCTTTTCGGTTGACTCATGAGATCAGCCAGTGAGCCGCCCGCTATGAATTCCATGACCATATACTGCTTGTCGCCATCCTCAAACATTGCCAGCATTCTGACTATGTTGGCGTGCTTGAGCGTCCCTAGAATCTCGCCTTCGCGCGTGAACCGCGCGATCAGCTCCGGGCTGTCCTGGATAACGTCGGCTCTGAGTTCCTTGATCGCTACTGGTTGACCAGTCAGCGTATCTCTCCCGCGATAGACCACGCCCATGCCGCCTGCACCGATCTTCTCCGCGAGTTCATATCGGTTGCCGACTATCTGCACCATAATGTGATCCACCCCGCTTAAGTTGCTGCTTCCTTATAAGCATAACAGAAAATGGACGGTGGACGAGACATTCAATGTATCAAGATTTTACGTCGTCCCAGCTCTCAGTCCGTTAAAAAAGTAGCTAACTGCTTCGGATTTCAATACAATTCCTGTCCCAGACAAATGCAGCGAAATTGAACATAGGAGCTTCACATGACTTCCAACGGAAAAGCCCAAACATGGTTCACAATTGTCGCGCCCGCAGAGTCGGAAGCCGAAGGAGATCGCCTCTTCAAGCTTCATGCAGAATGGATGGAGAAAACGCACCACCGAGAAGGTGATAAAGCATTGCTCCATTATAATGTCGCCAAGCATTCCGACCCGGATGGTCATATCATATTCGTGCTGACAGAGGTTTACGAAACCGTCGCCGGTATTGAGAACCACAGCAAATTATGGCATGACGCCGATATCTCTGATGAATTCACGAAGTTCATCAGCCAGTGCAAAGTGACCAGCGGTACTGCAACAGTTATCCAATCGTTGTGGTAAAAGACGCCTGCTGAGAGCCGGTCAAAGATCTCGTGTCTGAAAGCCCCTACGGTTGCCATTGGAAAGCGTTATCGTCGCCGTTTCCATCGCTTAAGCGCTGCGGCTTTCCTCCGGCAACACTGACAACGTAGAGTTGTGAATTGTTTCCGCCCGCCGCAGACCCAAAAGCGAGTTCGCTCCCATCGGGCGACCATCGCAATGCCGTAACGGCTATGCCCGAAGTCACCTGCCGCCGATGGCTCCCGTCGCTATCCATGATGTACAGGCTGTTTTGACCGTTGTCGCCAGCGGTTGAGGAAATAAAGGCGATGTGTTTCCCATCCGGCGACCACCTGGGCTGGTAGTCGAAATCCTCGCCAACGGAAAGCGAATGCACGGCGAAGGCGCTGGTCTGCATATCTACCGTGAAAATCTTCCCGGCCCCCGCGGAAGCACCCAGCAAATATTTGCCGTCCGGCGACCACGAGCAGTCCCCGCCACCTCCGTCGTTGACCACTTTGTGCAGGCCTGAACCATCGCTGTTGACGTCATAGATCGCGTATTTCATCATGCCGCCCAGGCTTTGTTCGAAGGCGATGCGCTTGCCATCCGGCGCCCATGCCACCGAATCGGGCAGGAAATAGCCGTCCATCTGGGGTTCGACGGCATTCATGGCCTGGCTTGTCACGAGCGCACGAGCATTTTGACCGTCGGCGTCCATCACGTCAATTTCCGAATTGGAGCGATCTGGCGTCATTTTCTGATAGGCAATCTGCTTGCTGTCGGGTGACCACTGCGGCGCTTCAGCCTGATCGAGGAGCATGTGTTGATTTTTGCCATCGTTGCTCATGATCCAGAGTTGGGGTTTGCTGGCATCAGACTCGGATCGGACAAAAAGGATGTGGGTGCCATCGGGCGACCAGGCCAGGTCATGATTGCTCTTGTTGGGCGTGTTCGTCAAACGGAGCGGGTTGGAGCCGTCCGTGTGCATCGTCCAGATCTCTGTTCTCTTGTCGCGCGTAGACTGGAAGGCGATGAGACCGCCGCTCACGGGCGTTGGCGTAGCGGTTGATTGGGCCAACGCTGCCCCAGGCTGCACGCCAACGATCAACGCAAGTCCGAGTATTGTACTCACGGTTAACCCTGCCCACCGGCAAACTTTAAGCATAGAAACGCTCCTAGTTATCTGACTCATCATCGCTGGCCTGTCCAGAGTAACGGCGCTATCATGAGTATATTCTGTTACGTGGTTCGATTTACAATAGCGGCGAATTGTTATCCTGGCAACCTGAGAATATCGGCAACAAGACGACGATGGCCTGGTGGGTTTATATGATTTTGTGCGATGACCGCAGCGTCTACGTGGGCGTCACCAATAACGTAGACGCTCGCTATGCCAGGCATGTGGAGGGCAAAGGGGCCAGATACACTCGTTCTCACCGGCCTGTAAAATTGTTGAGAACCTGGGAGTGCGAGAATCAGTCTGAAGCGCTGAAACTCGAAATTTATTTCAAGAGCCTGAGCCATGCGAGGAAACTCTATGCCGCCGCGTACAGCCTGCGATACGAGATACCACGCACTGTACCTCAGATTGAGCCAGAGTCAATTTCGTAGATAATTGGGACGAGCCAAAGGCATCATCGCAGTGACGGCGGAGTCCGTTCCTGCGTGGAAAGCGAACGCGAGCGGGTTTATTCGAGCATCGTTTTTGACAATAGGGGGTAATCAACGTGGAATACAGAACTCTTGGACAGTCAGGCTTTAACGTGCCCATACTCAGCTTCGGCACGGGGACGTTTGGTGGCGGGGGTGACTTCTTTCGCAAATGGGGCAATAGCGACGTGGACGAGGCACGCCGCCTGGTCAATATTTGCCTGGATGCGGGCGTGACGCTGTTTGATACGGCAGACGTTTATTCCGCCGGGCTGTCAGAAGAAATCCTGGGCGAGGCCATCACAGGGTTGCGTGACAAACTGCTGCTGGCGACGAAGGCCACCTTCCGGATGAGCGACACGCCCAATGATGTGGGCAGCTCCCGCTATCATCTGATCCGCTCGTGCGAGGCCAGCTTGCGCCGTCTCAACACGGATTACCTGGATATTTATACGATCCACGGTTTTGACGCTCGAACCGCCGTGG
>DATGFK010000542.1:0-15869 GCA_035309185.1 Aggregatilineales bacterium | reverse complement strand
CGGCGGCCTTTTTGCGCTGGTGTTCGCCATTATTAGCGCTGGTGACGCGGGCTGGACAGCGCCCCAGGTGCTGGAATCCTTCGGGCTTGCGGTGGTGCTGCTGGCCGCCTTCGTGTACTGGGAGAGCCGCACCCCAAACGCGATGCTGCCCTTGCGTTTCTTTGCCAACCCATCCTTTAGCCTGGCAAACGTTGCGGTCGTGCTGATGACCTTCAGCCTGTTCGGGACGATCTTTATGCTGAGCCAGTACTTCCAGTCTGTCCTGGGCTATGACCCGCTGACGGTCGGGGTTATTCAGCTTCCGGTGGTCATCGTCATGACTTTCATCGCAACGCGGTCGGCTGCAATTGCACAGCGTTTTGGTACCAAGCGAACCGTCGCGATGGGCGCGCTTCTGACGGGTCTTGCCTTGCTGTACCTTCGCCTGATCGCCGCCGTGGATACGCCCTACACTTCGATATTTCTCATGCAGATTTTGTTCGGCCTCGGTCTGGGTCTGACCACCAGCCCGGCTACGAACTCGGTCATGCAGTCGCTCCCAATCCGTAAATCCGGCATTGGTTCAGCCATGAATGACATGACACGGCAAATTGGTGGCGCGATGGGTGTTGCTATCCTCGGATCAATTCTGAATGGCGCTTATCGGGCCAGCCTGAGCCAACCACTTCAAGCGGTGAAAGAGATTCCAGACACGGTGCGCGAGACCATCTTGCGGAGCATTCAAGGGGCGAATCTTGTGGCGCTACAACTACCCGGCAGCGCCTCGGCGATTGTTGGCCCATCGCGAGTCTCTTTTGTGCTGGGGATGCAGCAGGCAGTATTGCTTGCGGGCGTCGTAATGCTGGTCTCGGCGGTGGTCACGTTCGCGTTCCTCCCCGACAAGGTTCAGCGCAGTTCCGATACAAACTGAGGGACGAGCCTACAATTTTGAGTTGAGCCGGGGGAATATCTCCCGGCTCATTTCAGGCCGATTTCCAGAACGGTTCAAGCGCTTCAATAGTCCTGTCACGCTGCTCCCAGTGCGGCAGCCCGCTCGTAGGCGAGATGCGCACCGCGTGCCAGTTCTTGCGCTGTTCGACAATTTGCGGGAGCCGGTCAAAGCGCGTGAAAGCGTCTTTGTCATACAGCGCCAGGGTGGGCACTTCAAGCTGCGAATAGGCCTGTTCGTAGATGTCAGAGGTAAACATGCCGCCGCCAATGAATAGCAGTGGCGCGTAGCGCGCTCCTGGCTGATGGGAGGTGGCATAAGCATAGTCCAACAGGCCGCGATCCACTTTGCCCAGGAAGCTCTTCTTGAGGAAGAACCTGAGACTGGCCGGGGTGACAATCAGGTCGTAAATGGCCTGGCTCCACAGCGGGAATGCGATGAGGTTATAAAGCTGTCCGTTACTGGTCCCTTCTGTCTTGCCAAATCCGGTTGGGGAGATCAGAGTCAAGGAGTGGAATAAATCGGGATTCTCGAAGGCCGCGCGTGCCGCGAACTCACAAGAGAGCGAAAGCGCAACCACGTCGGCAGGGCCATGACGCACCTGTGTCTCCAGGAAATCGAGTATGGTGTCTACATACAGGACTGGAGAATAAGTGCGCGGGGAGCGATCCGAAAAGCCGAAACCGGGCAGGTCGGGCGCGTACACGCTGCGCCGTGAACGGTAATACTCGAACAACGGGCGCATTTCGTAGGCTGAAGCGGCAGCGTTGATGCTGTGGATCAGCACGAGGGGGCGTCCGCTGGTGGTGCGATCCACGTAATAACTCACGACGCCGGTCTTCGTACTCGCAAAGGTACGCCGCTCGGCGGAAAGTGCGTCGGTCAGTTTGGCGCGATGGTTGATGCCCAGCGCGCTATAGCCGATCCACCCGCCTATAGCTGCCGCGACGGTAGCCAGGATTGTCCCGGCCCCAATCGCCCCAACGACCAGCGGGTCGTTGTTCTCTTGCAGTTTCCGATTTTCCCCCTTACCCATGCTCAATCGCCTTTCCTTGTTGGAGGGACAACACTGGCGCTGTCCCTACTATCGTCATTCTCAGGCGGTACGCTGCTCGGAGATCAAGCGGCCTATCAGGATCAGGACACTCGCGCCAATCGTCGCCACGACCAGATGGCCGATGCAAGCGATGGGGTTGTAGATCGATCCCCCTCGGAAGCCGATACCGATCAGGTTCAGAAGCACTCCGCCGACCACCGCGCCAATGAGGCCCAGGATCACGTCCGGCAGGAAGCCATCCGAGCGACCTCGTCCAACAAGCTGATGGGCCAGCGATCCTGCGATTCCGCCGACGATGATCCACAACAGGCAGGTAAGTGGTGAAAAAATAATGCCCAGTAAGGTAGCCATAGCATATCGCCTTTCGTGTGCGAATGTATTCAAAGGTCAATACGCGCCCGTCGGTCAAAAAGTTTCTAAAAAGTATCTACGGGTAGACAGCGGTTTCTACGTGTCTATCGATAATGTTAGGCGGATAACCCCGCCACAAGCAAATCCAGCGCCAGCGCGTCGGAAACGCGCCCCGTCTTGATGCCGTGGTCGGTGTCGAGGAGATAGCGGTAGATGTCTTCAAGCTGTTCCATGGTGAAGTTTCGCGCCTGCTCAATGGCCTTTTGAGCCACGAAATCGCTGCGAAAATCAGGCAGTTTGAGCAGATCGCGCTTATCACCGCCCGCATCCAGCGCTTCGCGCGCCTGGATCAATAGACGAAACTGGCGGTAGATCATGGGCAGCAGTGACAGCGGCTCCTGGTCCTTGAGCAGACGTTGAAGGAGAATCGAGGCGGTTTTGCCGTCACGTTTGCCAAGGGCGTCTACCATGTTCCAGATGACGGCCTCGGCCACGTAGGAGGTCAGCAGAGTCACGTCGGCCTCCGTAATCGCGCGCTGACCGGAGGTATACAGGCTTAACTTCTGGCATTCGCTGTCGGCGGCTCGCAAATCCGAGCCAACGACGGCGGCCAGGGCGGCAGCCGCGCGCGGTTCGATCTTCCCGCCGTAGCTTTCGACCTGCTTTATGATCCAGTTGGTGGGGTTGCCTGGCGGGTTGAAAGCCCTGGCAAAGCCGCGTGGCTCCTGCTTGACCAGCTTCAGCACCGGATGGCTGTCGCTGAGCGTTTCCGGTTCGACAAACACAAGCCGCGCGCTGTCGGGCAGGCCGGGCAGCGCCGCCAGGAGCGTTTCCAGGTCGGCTTTGGCCGATTTTGGCGCGCCCTTGCGTGCCATCCACGACAATAGGCCGTCTACGATGATCAGCCGCTTGTCGGACAGGAACGGCATGGCGCTGGCCGCAGCCAGTACGTCTGCCACCACGGCGGTTTTGCCATCGAAGATTGCAGTGTTCAGTTCGGCAGTGGCAGGATCGCCCATACGGGCGCGCATATTCTTGACTTCGGCCTTGCGACTATATTCGTCTTCACCGTGCAGCACATAAAACGTTGGCGCGCTCTGGCTCATCACGAACTTTCCATGTTAACTTAAGATTGCGCGGTGCTGACACGATGAACGGTGATCGGGCGGCCCAGGAGGCCTGTCCCCGTACTGTGCGTAATGCCGGTGACGCGCAGATCGCCGGGATCGCCCAGGGTCGTGAAATGCTCCTGGAGTTGCAGGCCCACAGGCTGCGAAAGCACAATAGCGCCGATGGTTAGCAGCACGATAGTTGGCATCCGCGCGGCATAGTTGCTCAGGTCGCGTTTAACGCCGATGCTGCCGATCATGCCTGCCATAGTCGCCATCACGCCCGTCGTGACCAGGCCTGTACCGCAGTTAGGATGTACGGCAAGCTGGTGCTCGCCCGCGCGCAGCCGCTCCAACGCCTCGTTGACCGCCGATTCGACTTCCGACGTTTCCACGTGGCCCCACAGGAAGAATCCCCCCGTATCCGAACGTCCTGCGATGGAAAGGTTCGGTATGCGTGCGCTGAGGATGTGGACGGTTGCATGTTCCAGGCCATGATTTCGCCGCGTGTGCCGCACGAAATCGGTATTCAAGACGGGCTGTGCCAGTTCCGCAAGATTTTCGATCACTGAATTCTGCCTTTCGCTCGAAATCAACTCAATTCAATTCTACTACGCGAAATCGGCGGTTGCGTTGCCGGGTTCTGGCGACGGAGCACCGGAGTAGGGTCGCGCAGCAGTCCCGACGATCAGCGACAACACGTCCTCGGTATCGGTCAGATCGTCAAGCACCGTCACCGGGGGATGTTGTTCGAGTTCTGCACGTGCCGTGAATCCGGTAGCGACGGCGATGATCTTTGTCCCGATGCTGTGCGCGCAATCAATGTCGTCTAGCGTATCGCCAATGATCATCACTTCATGGGGCGCGAAGGCCTTGCCGCTGTGTACTTCGGCCCGCGCGAGGGCCAGTGGCACGAGTTCCCGCCGGATACGAGCTTCGGTGCCATAGGCGCCGATACGGAACACGGAGGGATCAAAGCCGACAATGCGCAGTTTGAGCGTCGCCATCTGCGGGACGTTGCCCGTCAGGATGCCAAGCACCACGTCCTCCCGCTGTGCCAGGGCATTCACAAGCGCCAGCGTCCCTGGCAGGGCATGGACGGGATACTCGTTGACCACCTGCTCCATATGTCTCACCAGCACGTCGCTGTAGTGGGGCAGCGCCGCTCTGATCTCGGACTCCGTGATGCCTTCTGGGGCCAGCAGTTCGACCAGCGTATACAGGTCGGTTTTCCCTGAGAAGTGATAAGATGCCAGCGCGCCGACTGTGCCAAAAACGTCGCGCATGGCCCGCTCTGTTGCGGCGCGTCCGCTGCCTTTGCCTAGCAGTAGCGTGCCATCAATATCAAAAAGTACCAGATGTTTGGGTAGCATTGTTAAATTATAACTGTTCAGTTTGGACATTGCCCTATCGCCGGGAACAAAGGATGTCATGAATATCGGGATCATTGGCGCTGGCGCAGCCGGGCTAACCAGCGCTTGGCTGCTCAACGACGAGCTTGAAGTCGTCGTATTTGAGAGAGAAGATCGCCTGGGCGGCCACGCCCACACCATTAAGGTCAAGGCGACGACAGAGACAGGCGAAATATGATCACGTCAAGGTCACGCTGGACTATTTTGACGCCCAGGCGGAACTCAAGGCGCTGCAAAGCCAGCATAACTTGTCGCTGGCTGGCCTGCATACTCATGATGTGGATTCGCACGAAAGCGCGATAGGCTCGGCAGGGACGATTGCTCAACGACTTGTGCCAGAATCGACTCGGCTCGAGCAACTACTGGAAAGCTAAGTGAGCAGCCATTACAAACGGCGGCAATCCCTATTTCGGCTGCACCCCATTGCACGACGACGGTGCGGAGATGTCCAGTGCCACGTTCTGGCCGGTCAAATCGTAGGTCAAGGATTGTGTGTAGTTGCTCAAGCCCACAGCCTGCCTGACCTTCGGGTCCTGGATGGCTTTTGGATCCAGTTTGGTGGTGATGGTGATCTCGACGGGAATATGATTATCAACGGAGATGTACACGCTGACGGTTTGCTGGAACTGGTTGTTGTCACCCGTGGTGCGGCTCCCCGTGTAGTGGACGGATGTCGTTGAATTGACCACTGATTGGCCGCCGGCCAGCGTCAGGTTCAAGGTACTCAGGTCGCCGAACGAGACATCCGAGAAGAGCGACAACGTATCGGGCGTGAGGTTGAGTGCGCGGCACTGTCCCGGCTTTGTCGGATTCACGACGGTACCCGTCTCATAGATCAGGTGGTTGGCGATGACGTACGCCGAGGTACCCGGTACATACAGCGATCCCAGGTAGGATTTGAAGAAAGTTAACGTGTTGATACCTTCGCTCACCGTGACGTCATACTCCGCCGCCAGCGGAGTCTCCTGGCGCTGGACGCGGAAGTCCAACCTGCCAGCGAAAGTTTTGCCCGTCAGGAGCGTTCCGGAGGTCGAACCCTGGACGATGTAGGTGAACGATGGTAAGGCACTCAGGTTCAGGCCGGTCAGGTTGTAGGTCGTCGCCAGTGCGCTGGTCGCGGAAGCAGTGGCCCGCGCGGTACCACCTGCCGCTGCGGTTCCACTCGCTGCGCCTGTAGCAGCACCAGGTGGTGTCGTCGGCGTGAGCGCAGCAGGCGTCGGAGTCAGGCTGACGACTGGCGTTGGCGTCGCTGGGGATGTGGTCGCTGTGGGCGGAACGGTTGGAGTCGCCGTAGGCCCGACGGTTGGCGCGGGATGCTGGATCGCCTGCTGTAGCGCTGCATCGGCGGCGGTCAGGTCTTTGTTGTTGATGTCATCCGCCGCGATGATCTGATTGGCAGGATTAAAATCCTTGAGCTTTGACGCGAACTGCTGCGCATCAGTAAGCGCGCAAAGGGCAGTGTAATTGCCTTGAAGGACGAACAGTTTGGGCACGACGGCGTTGATCAGGTCATTGACCCGTTTGAGATCGGGATAAGTTCGACTGTCAATATCGGCGAGAGTGACCGGGGTCAGAGTGTTGCCGGTAAGTTTCTGGCACAACGCCGAATCGAGTCCGGCCTGGCCCATTCCTTGCATCGTGCTGAAGACCTGGCGAAGGGCTTTGTCTTCATCGTGGGCGTCGTTAATGCGCTTGGCGAAAGCGGCAACCAGGTCGGCACGTGCAGTGGGGCCGAGCGGCGTGGGAGTGGGCGCATTGGCGCTCAGCGATTTGCCGATTGAGGCGCCGATGAACACAAGGTTGATCAGCACCGTCAGAGCCAATACAACGATCAGGGCCAACCGCGCCTTGCTCAGGATGGGCGTGAGATCAGCGCCCTGCTGAACATCTGCTTCGCCCTCGCCGCTGAGCCGCTGCTCCATCCGGCGAAAGATACGCAGGGCATCGCCCGCCGCTTTACGGACGTTGCTATCCGGGTCTTTCATGTAGACATTCACCAGGTCGGCAATCGCTTCCGGGCGACCGAGTTCTCCCAGTCGCTTGACTGCCGTGCGGCGTGCCCTGGCATCTTCGCTGCCCAGTTGATCAAGTAATTGGTCGAGTTCAGTTTGTGACATGCTTTGCTGTCCTTGTGAAGCAAGCGCTGGCGCGGCTGTCGGCTCCGATTAAGCTGCGTTCAAGTTGACTGCGAGAGCGCCGCTAGACGTTGGCGCAGTCGTATATTGACCAGCGTCAGGGCAGCTTGCGGAGCCAGCATTTCCAGTAAAGCCTGGTCTCGTTCGGAGAACGTACGACCCGGCTTAAGTTCCGCTACGAGCAAAACGCCGAGAAGCTCGTCGTCAAAGATCATCGGCACACCCATGACCGCGTACATTTTGATGTCGGTCATCGCCGATGATTTGTTCTCCCACGTACTGTAATTCTGCAAGCGGAAAGGCCGCTTGGATTCGAAAATATGCCCAGCCAGGCCCGACCGGGCAGGCATAATCCGCCCGGCCAGCCCATCCGGGCCACCATCCTGCGCCGCGATGATCGTATCCCCGCCCGATTTGTCTTCCTGCGCGTGCCTGCGAACGACAATGGTGGACATGTCGCTACTGAGAACTTTCCGTGATTGCTGGACAAGGGCTTCATAAATCTGCGCTTCGCTGTGTTTGCTGGTCAGCGCACGGATCATGTCCTGGAGGGCCATGAGCTGCGTCCAGTGCATCCGTAGGGGGTTGAACAACTGCATCCGGGCCAGGCGATAGCCCAGGATTAACGTGGCTACGATGGAAAACAGAGAAGCCGCTCCGAGTTGGCGCCAGGTCGGATCGATGATCGCAAGGCATTGTCCGGCCAGTAGAACGACGACTCCTAATACAATCAGCAGATCGAGACGCTGCCGGTAGGCCACTATCAGACCAATTGTGAGCGCCATATAGATCGCGCCGACGGCGACGGCGACCAGGCCCGCCGGGGCATAACTGGACATCATGTAGTAGGGCGCTTCGATACCAAAGAACTTGCCCGTCCATAAGGGCCATTGCAGCACGATAACAGTGACAACCCCGGCCCGTGCTAGAACCAGCCAGGCCTGTTTCATCATCCCGGCCAGGCTGACCAGCAGCGAAAACGACGCCACGATACACAATGCGAATCCGAGCACAGTCAGGTTGACGACGATGGTCTTAACGTCATCTGACAGGTTGAGGATCAGCACGCCCATTTGCAGCAGAACGGCAAGGTTGTAAAAGCCCAACACGATGAGAAATTGGATGACAGAGTTTCCCTGCCGGTTGGCGGGGAACTGGCTGAAGGCCAGCACAAACACACTCAGCGTAATGGAGAAAGCCATTACGTTTGCGAAAAACAGCGCTGTCGAAAGCAGCAGGTTCATGCCCAAGCCTGTTGACCCAATTGCCCTATTTGATGGTGAAAACGCAGCTACCGATGTCCTGTTCCTCGTCCGTGCCGGGACCGTATTTCTTGTAGCCGTCGCTAATCGCCTGCTGCCAGGTCAATTTGAAGTCAATCGTATGTTCGCCGGGCAGCGGCGTCCCTATCGCAACGTACCAATATACGTAGTAGTTACCATCTGCGCTGTTGCGGATCACATCGGTCTTATAGTTCCGCCAGTCTTTGAGCAACTGCCCATCCACATTGACTTCGTAATTGCCATAGCTGATCTGGTCGGCAAGTTCACTGGCAGTTTTTGCGAACCATGACCAATATACCGTTACCGGCGTTCCTGCGGCCAATGTCTTGCGTGCTTCGCCGTGCGTTTTGCTGTCACAATAGGCCAGCACGTCGGTCTTGGAGATGACACCAGGCTTGCGCGACGCAACCGGCGTACCCGATGTGTCTGTCCCACCTGAATTTCCTGCTGATCCAAGGGCAGTTTGTGTATTGGAGATCTGTGTCCGCTGTATGAAATCGTCGGTGGACAGGATGGGCACACCTGTGCCAGAGACCGTGACCAGATTGATTGAGAGCCAGCCCTCGTGCGAACCATCTTCCAGACGGACGTTATACCAATCCTTGTCTGTGTTCGTGCCCAGGACGATCAAGCGAGTGCCCGCTTTGATGCCAGCGACGACGGAGTAACTCAAACCAGGCCCGGCCCTCAAGTTGGCGGCGTTGGTCGAGAAGTTCACCGTCCCCAGGATAGATGCCGTGGGCGTCAAGGTGGGGAGGTCAGTCGGCGGCTCAGAGGTGGGCGTCTCCGTACTGTCTGGCGTCTGGCTGGGGATTGGCGTCTGTGTTGGCGGAAGGGTCGCCGTAAACTGCGGCGTAAAGGTGATCAGTGGTGCTAACGTAGCCGTCGGCGCGGTGGTCACCACCACGGTCACGACAGTCGGTTCGCTGTTGGTTCTACAGCTTGCCAGCAAAACGGTACACATGAGGCTAACGAAAAGGACACAAAACCTTCGCACACTACGCACCAACTAGATTCCTCCGGCGTGCCATCCAAGAGTCGATTGAAGCGAAAAGTCCTTCCAGATTAGCAGGGAATCGCTGATCGCACAACAGCGCACCGAGCGCTGCCAATGCATCGAGGAAAAAAAGTTGCGATGCCGGGCAAATTCGTGTCAAGTGGTGCGCCCGGAATTGAGCAGGGTCTGTACGCGCGGCACCAGGCTGGTTGCCAGGTAAGTCTTGGTAATATAGCCGTCGGCGCCACTGTCGAGAGCCGAGCGGATGGTACCTGGGTCGGCCTTGGCGGACAGGATTAGCACGGGCATGGCATCCATTTCTTTGCGCGTACGAATGCGGCGCAGCACTTCCATGCCATCTATGCCCGGCATCATCAGGTCAAGGATGACCAGGTCGGGCCGGTTGGATTTGTCCAGCCAGTTCAAGGCCGACGCCCCATCGTTCACTGGAACGCTGTCCACATTAATCCGCTTAAGCAATATTCCCACCAATTTCAGCAACTCGGTTTCGTCATCTACGATGAGGACGCGCGGATTAACTTGTTGAGTCATGTAGAGTGGTTCCTCCAGGTGGTTTCGATTATAGCGTAGTTTTGTTTTAGTACATCCGGTCTGCCGTCGGCTCCAGAGTTCCGAAGTTTTAAGCTCCACAGGACGAAAAAGAGACCCAAAAGTCAAGATTTAACATATCATTAGAGCGCCCTTAATATTCGATTTCCACACTCTAGGCCTTATTCAAGTCAAATCGTCGCAGTTTACGACGAATACTACCCTCATGGAGGATAGACGCGAGCATGTACAAGAAAGTATTTTCGGCATTTGTTCTGGCCTCTATGGCCCTCACGCTGGTGGCAACCAATGCTGGCAGCGTCAGTGCTCAGCAAGCCACTCCCGCCCCGACGGCGGCAGGGACGATGACGGCAGCCGTTGACAGTTCGTTGAGCATCCCCGGCATGGGCAAGGTGACTGGCCCGCTCTCCGGTGAAGCCCAGCAGTTGAACGGCGACGGCGCTACCTTCCCGCTGTTCCTATACAACGGCAACAAAGACCTGGGCCTGATCGGCTGGAACCAGGCGTACTCTGCCCTGACCAGCGTCAAGGTCAGTTACCAGGGTGTCGGCTCCGGCACGGGCAAGAAAGATCTGATTGCGCAGTCTGTTGATTTTGCTGGCTCCGATTCGTTCATGACCGATGCAGAACTGGCGAGCGCCAAGGCTGCTGGCGGCGATGTGGTGCATATTGCTTCCACCGTTGGCGCCATCGTTCCGGTTTACAATATCCCGGAACTGAAGTCCACCATGAAGCTGACCGGCGAGAACCTGGCCCTGATCTACCTTGGCACCATCAATATGTGGAATGATGCCAAGCTGGTGGCCGATAATCCCGACCTGGCGAACGTTGCTCAGCCCATCGCCACCTTCCACCGTGGTGACTCCTCCGGAACGACGTTCAACTTCACGACCTACCTGAATGGCGTCAGCACCGAATGGGCTGCTGGCCCCAAGGCTGGTCAGGACGTCAAGTGGCCGACCGACAGCGCAGGCGGCAAGGGTTTCCAGGGCAACCCAGGCGTTGCTTCTGCCGTTAAGAAGACTCCTTATGCCATCGGCTACGTCGAACTCGCCTACACGACCGGCCTTCAGATTGCCTCGGTCAAGAACAACGCTGGCAGCTTCGTCGTTGGCGATGCCAAGGGTGTTTCCGCTGCCGCCCTGGGCATTACCCTGCCCGATGACATGCGCGTCGTGATCATCGGCCAGTCCAAGGATCCGAACGCTTACCCGATCTCCACCTTCACCTGGCTGTTGACCTACGTGAACCAGAAGGATGCTGCCAAGGCATCCGCCCTGACGCGCTACCTGTGGTGGGTGACGCACGACGGCCAGAAGTACAACGTTGGCCTCGGCTACGCACCCCTGCCCCTGGTTGCGGTCCAGAAGGACGAAGCCAACATCCTCAAAATCAACGTTGGCGGCAAGCAAGCGCTGCCCACCGACGTCGCCACGCCATCTGCTGCGATGGCCGCCACGATGGCCGCTACCGCCCAGTAATTCAGGCTTTACTCACGTGGCGCACGAAATGATCCGTGCGCCACATCGTCATTTCGTCGTTCACGTTGAGCCGTGGAATTGTGGCGTTTATCCCCTTGATCCATTTCAATGGTTGAACGTCAATATTCCACGGCTCAACTGGCAATCACAGACTCAAGTGCAGTATAATCCGCGATTGCGGGTTTGAACTGATCAGGAAACCTTTTATGGCATTAAGCACCCCAAGAAGAACCCCCAAACCACAACCGGGGGATGTTATCTTTGGCATTATCTTGCGGCTGGCCGCACTGCTCGGCATCGGTGTGCTGGTCGCGATTGTTGTCGTACTTATCCTGGAATCGCGCACTTCAATCTCCACTGTGGGCCTTGGCTTTCTAACTGGCACGAACTGGGACGTTCCGAATTCACAGTACGGCGCCGCGCCATTCATTTTTCAGACCATCGTCACCTCGATCCTGGCGCTGGTCATTGCCACACCACTCGCTGTGGGGTCGGCTTTGTTCATCACGGAATATGCGCCCCGCTGGATCGGGACGCCGCTGGGGTTCCTCATCGAACTGTTGGTGACTATTCCTAGCGTCGTCTTCGGACTGTGGGCGCTGGACGTGCTGGGCGATCAGGTGCGCCCGGTGGAGGTCTGGCTTCAGCATACCTTTGGGAAGGTGCCAGTCATCGGCGCGTTGTTCGGCGGCGCGCCCTTTGGCCTGGATACCCTGACGGCAGGCATTGTCCTGGCCGTTATGATCTTGCCAACAATCCTTTCCATTTCGCGCGAGGTTATCCGCCAGGTTCCACGCTTGCAACGTGAAGGGATGCTGGCAATGGGCGCGACGCGATGGGAAGCCATCCGCTATGCCATTTTGCCCTATGCCCGCGCGGGCATCATCGGATCGATTTTGCTGGGGCTGGCTCGTGCTATTGGTGAAACGATGGCCGTTTTAATGATCGGCGGCGGTAGCTCGCTATCTACCCTCAGCGCCTCGCTGTTTGGGGCGCCTTCGACCATCGCCGCCCGCATCGCGTCGAGCGCAGGAGAGTCTTCCCTGCCGGGAACGCTCGAATTCAGCTCTATTCTGGAGTTGGGTCTGGTACTGCTGATCTTCGCGTCTATTTTCAATATCATGGCGCGTTTATTGACCCGCCGAATCCTGATCGTTCCTGGATTGTCAGATTAGGACACGGTCTAGAAAGACGAGAACATCCCTTATGGCACAAGCAACGACATTCACGAGAAAAGCAGTCTCGGAGGGCGCACGCTCTGTGCGGGAACAGCGGCGGCTGGTCTGGCGCAAAGCGACCAATGGCGTCATTACGGTGCTTTTCTTCCTTTTTGCGGTCATCGCAGTTGGCGTCCTGGTGGCGATCATTGGCCGCATGTTAACGCAGGCGATACCCAATATCCTCAGCAACCCGGGCTTCTTCACCCAGAGTGGCCTGGATGGCGGCATTGCCCAGGACATCCTCGGTACGCTCGAACTGCTTGCTATGGCGGCGGTGATCGCGGTTCCACTTGGGATCGCCGTTGCCATTTACCTGTCCGAGTATAAAGATGAACGCCTGACCGAGCCGACGCGCTTCGTGATGGATCTGCTGGCGCAAACGCCTTCCATCATCGTCGGGCTGGTGGTATATACGCTGTTCATTTCGCACCGTATCCTGCCAAAGTCTGGATTGGTGGGCGCTATCGCTTTGGCCGTCATCATGCTGCCGTTCATTGCGCGCACTGTCGAAGAGATTCTTCACCTGGTTCCCGACACCCTGCGCGAAGCGGGCCTGGCGCTGGGCACCCCTCGCTGGCGGGTGGCGCTCAGGGTCGTGATCCCCACGGTTTTACCGGGTATCATGACTGGCGTCGTGCTGTCCCTGGCGCGCGTGGCAGGCGAAACCGCACCACTCATCTTCATAACCTACAGCTTTAACATCAACTTCGACCCGATGGGCCAGATGGGCTACATTACAGGCGGCATCTATCAAGACGCGGTGAAGGGCGACTTTGCCACTGCCTGGAGCGCCACGCTCGTGTTGATGGTCGTCATCGCTGCCATCAGCCTGACCATCCGCTATCTCACATCGCGCGGACGCGGCACGAATAATGCCTGATCGTCACCAGGTTTGATCCGTTGGCGGCAGTCGGGCATACGGCATTGGCATCTTTAGCCATACTTTATGGCTATTTAACAGCTTCTTAAAGATTTCAAAGCATACTCCAGGAGGGGTAGATCGTAGGGTTTGCCCATCCGGACTGAAATGGGTTCACGCTGTATAGCGCCAGTGTGTTTTGCGCACGGTGACGAAGGTATTGGCCGCGAATATGATGGCCGTGAGAACCCGTTCAGCGATTCGCGTGGCTATTTGGAGAATGCAAAATGAGTGTTCAACTAAAAGCGCCTGTTACCAACGTGCCTTCCAAGCCCACAACAGATGAGAAACATACCGCGCAATCGTCTCCCGTGAAGGTCAAGAATCTGCGTGCTTTTTATGGGCGCACCATGGCGATTGACGGGATTTCCCTGGACTTCCAGCCGAACATCATTACCGCCCTCATCGGGCCATCGGGCTGTGGCAAGTCAACTTTGCTGCGCTGCCTGAACCGAATGCACGAAGTCATCAAGGGCGCTTATGCGGAGGGTGAAGTCCTCCTGGACGACCAGAATATTTATGCGTCAGACGCGGATCCCGTGCGCATCCGCCGCCGGATTGGCATGGTCTTCCAGAAGCCGAACCCCTTCCCCACTATGTCGATTTATGAAAACGTCATCGCCGGCTATAAGCTGAACAACGGCACACCGCGCGGCGTTGACTTCGACGAGATCGTCGAATCCGCGCTGCGTTCAGTGGCCCTGTGGGACGAAGTTAAAGACAAACTGAAGGCATCCGGAACCGACCTGTCCGGTGGGCAGCAGCAGCGCCTGTGCATTGCCCGTACTATTGCAGTAAATCCCGACGTGGTGCTGCTGGACGAGCCGTGCTCGGCACTCGACCCCATCGCCACGCTGAAAGTTGAAGAACTGCTCCAGGAACTGCGAAACCGCTACACTATTATCCTCGTTACGCACAACATGCAGCAGGCGGCCCGCGTTTCTGACTATACGGCGTTCCTGCTGGCCGATGAAAAGCGCGTCGGTAAGATGATTGAGTTCGGACAGACGGCGCAAATCTTCACGCGCCCTACCGACAAGCGTACCGAAGATTACATTTCTGGACGCTTCGGTTGATTGGTGTTTGCTGCCACTAACTGGCGCGACACCCCTGCAAAATCGCACGGCCCTCGCCTTGAGGTTTTCCTTGAGGACGAGGGCGTTTTAGTTCTATTCGGTCTTGTGCCGGTAACGAAGATATAACATTTCCTTAACATCCCTTCCATATCCCTTGAGGCCGTATTAAAATAACTGAAGCCCGAAAGGGATTTATCAACACCATGCCGGATGCGGCGACATAAGGAAGGAGCATGGCGATGGGCAATTCCCCCCGACCCGTCCTTGACCACCAACTCGAATCCCTACAATATGACATCCTGGGTCTCGCCGAAATGGTCGAAAGCCAGCTACTCGAAGCGATGAAGGCGTTTCGCAAACGTGACGTCACGATTGCTACGCGCGTGCGCGCCTATGACAAGCGCGTCAACCAGAAACGCTACAACATCGAAGAACGGGCGTACACGCTGTTGGCCTTACAGCAGCCCATTGCGCACGACATGCGCCGGATTGTCGCGGCGGTCAGTTTTGTAACCAACCTTGAGCGGATGGGCGATCACGCGGCGGGAATTGCTCATATTGTGCAGCAAAATCTTGGCGAGACGCCGGTAGGTATTGAACTTCCAGAATTTGACGAGATGACGGACATCGCCGTTGCCGATTTGCACGAAGCCATGCGCGCCCTGGAAACGAATGACGAACGCCTGGCTCGCGAGGTTGTTGCCAAAGATCAGCGCGTGGATGAACTGTATCACGAAGTCTACGTCAGACTCGTAAGGCAAATGACCCAAAATCCGTCGCTGGTGGAGGAAGCCACCAGCCTGATGCGAATCGCGCATGACCTGGAGCGTTTTTCTGACCGCATCAGCAATATTTGTGAGCGGATCAGTTATATGATTACCGGTGTGCTATATGAAGATAACCCCGAAGCAGTCGAGTCGTAAGCTGCCTGGACGCACTCGTTAGGGCTTAATCAACCGCAACAGATGGTTCAGGCGCGCCAGGTCGTAACTGAGCAGGTGAGCCAGTCGCCGCCCCGCATTGACCAGGAATTCGCGCTGTTCCCTTTCAGGACGAGCAGCGGCAGCATATTTAAGCGCTGCCGCGATCAGTTCCTCGGACGGCACCTCGCTGGTGCTCAGGACGAGCCGAAAAAAGTCAAACTTTTGCGTAAAGTCCGTAATACAGTCATCGTCACAAATATAAACCGGGTCAAGGCTCATCGGCGGGCGCGGTGGCAGGTTGTGATACGACTCGCCCCGGCTGCGATAGCCAATGTTCACGACACTGATCTCTACCGGAATCATGCGATTCTCGCGCTGATCGCGCAGCGTGGCAGTGTTCATGTTGTT
>DATGFK010000541.1:0-10339 GCA_035309185.1 Aggregatilineales bacterium | reverse complement strand
CAGTACCGTATCGGATCGGTGTATGCCGTCCAGGTCATGGGCCTCGATCCTGAGCGCATCGCTTACGGTTTCCGTGTGGATGGCCCGCACCAGCCTCGACGCGGCCACTATTTCGATTCCGACACGATCCTGCTCGATCCGTATGCGCGGGCCGTGACTGGGCGGGAGCAATGGGGCCAGAATCCCGGCGAGCCGTTCCTCTCGCGTGTTCCCTCCGACGACTTTGATTGGGGCGAAGATCGCCCACTGGAAACGCCTATCGAAGACGTGGTCATCTACGAGATGCACGTGCGGGGCTTTACCCGCCATCAGTCATCGGGAGTCGCCCAGCCCGGCACCTACAAGGCCATCCACGAGAAGATTCCCTATCTGAAAGAGCTTGGCGTAAACTGCGTCGAACTGATGCCGGTCTTCGAGTTTGACGAATTTGAGCATTACCGCACCAATCCCGAAACCGGTGAAATGCTTTTGAATTATTGGGGATACAGCCCGGTTAGCTTCTTCGCGCCCAAAGCGGGCTACGCCGCATCGGGCAGCGAAGGCGGCGAGATCAATGAACTCAAATGGCTGATCAAAGACCTGCACGAGAATGGAATCGAGGTGATCCTCGACGTGGTCTTTAACCACACGGCAGAGGGCAACGAGAAAGGGCCAACGTTCTCCTTCAAAGGGTTGGACAGCCGCATTTACTACATCCTGACGCCCGAAGGATATTTTTATAACTTCAGCGGCACGGGCAATACTTTCAACTGCAATCATCCGCAGGCCCTTAACGTGATTATGGATAGCCTGCGCTACTGGGTTTCTGAATTTCACGTGGACGGCTTCCGTTTCGACCTGGCTTCGATCATGGTGCGCGGTATGGACGGCACACCGCTTGCCGATCCGCCGCTGCTGCGCCAGATGACCTTTGACCCGCTGCTGTCAAGGACCAAGCTGATCGCCGAACCGTGGGACGCGGAGGGGTTGTATCACCTGGGAAGTTTCTCCAGCCACAGCCGTTGGGCGGAGTGGAACGGGCGTTATCGCGATCACATCCGGCGCTTTCTGAAGGGCGACGCGGGCCTGACGCGCGCCGTGGCGGCGGCGCTCGTCGGCTCCCCTGACCTGTACAGCAGGCGCGGGCCGATCTCGACCATCAACTTCATTACAGCTCACGATGGCTTCACGCTCATGGATCTCGTCTCCTACAACGACAAGCACAATGAAGGTAACGCCGAACGCGGCGATAACGGCACGAACGACAATCATAGTTGGAACTCCGGCGTCGAGGGCCAGACAACCGACTCGAACATTACCGAGTTCCGCCACCGACGTATCAAGAGTGCCATCGCCCTGCTAATGGTCAGCCAGGGCACGCCCATGATCCTGATGGGTGACGAGATGGGACGCACTCAGGGCGGCAACAACAATGCCTACTGCCAGGACTCGGAGATCAGTTGGCTGGGTTGGCGCCTGCTGTCGAGCAACGGCGACCTGTTCCATTTCTTCAAGGCGTGCGTGACGTTCCGCAGGGCACATCCCGTGCTGCGTGGCGGCTATTTCCTGCGCGGCGAGGACTACCGGAACAAGGGCGCGCGCGACATCACCTGGCACGGCGTCAGGCTCAACAAGCCCGATTGGTCTGAGGGGGGCCGGACGCTGGCCTTTATGTTGGCCGGGGAATATGCCAAGGGCGGCCTGGTCAACGATAACGACATCTACGTGGCGATGAACATGCACTGGCGGCAGCGCTTTTTTGCCCTTCCGCCTGCCACTGGCGATAGGCGCTGGCATTTGTTCGCCAATTCCGGCGAGCACGGCATACACTGGCCGGGCTACGAACCCTATTTGCAAGAACAGCGTGTCCTGCCGCTGAAGGGCTATTCGGTTGCGATCCTTGTCGGGAAATAGCGATCCAATTGGCGAGCCAAACATTTCCGGGCGAATTTACTCCTCAACCGGGGCCTTGACGTTCGGGATCGTCAGGGATCGTCACCACAAACGTGGTGCCAAGTCCCGGCTTGCTCTGAAACGTAATTTGACCCCCGTGAAGATCCACCGACTGCTTGACAATCGCAAGGCCCAGGCCCGTACCAGGGATCGTTCCCACGTTGCTGGCACGGTGGAACGCCTCAAACAGATGAGCTTGATCGTCTTCGGGAATGCCCATGCCTTGATCGGTTACGTGGAAAGACACCTGATCGGCCTGGCAGAATAGGTCAAGTTTAACAGGCACATTCGACGGCGAATATTTGATCGCGTTGGACATCAAATTGCTCAGGATATAGCGTAGCAGTTTGGGATCAATATTTCGATTGCCGCACTCGCCCGTGCTGGAAAATTCCAGCGGGGGCCGTTCGCCAACAGCCCGCTGCAGGTCGGCCAGTAAATCCTGGCAGAACGCTGGCAGGTCGAGTGGCTCAGCAGTAACCACCAGACTGCCCGATTCGGCCTCGCTAAAGCTTAGAACGTCGTCTACCAGCACCACGATGTTCTGGATGGTCCTGCTGATCCTCTCGAACTCTGCCTGCTGACGTTCGAGGGGGAGTTTTGTAGCGTAGCGGGCAAGCAAATCGTTCGTGGATTGGATAACGGCCAGTTGGGTGCGAAACTCGTGCGACAGCATGGACACGAAGCGCGATTTGAGTTCGCCCAGTTCAATTGCCCTGTGCAACATCTGGCGCAGTTCGTTCTCCAGGTGTTTGCGGGCTGTAATATCGCGCAGGCTGAAGACCAGGTCTAACGTCTCGCCGTCATGGGTGAAAATCGGCGAGATAGAGACATCCGCATCGAACACGGCGCCGTACTTTCCCGTTGTCATTATTTCGATGCGCGCGGGCTGTTTGGTCACCACGACGGTGTCCTGGGCCTCAATGAGAGTCGGTGCGGAGCTTGGACTGGCGAGATCCGTCAGGGGATGGCCGATGATCTCTTCAGTTGCATAGCCTAACAACTGACTGCCCAGGGGATTGATCTGCTGAATTGTGCCATCTTTGGCCGCCAGGACAATCACGTCGCTGCTGTTGTTAAGGATGGCTTCGACGCGGTCTTTGGCCTGGTTGAGTTCAGCGGTACGCTGCTGAACCCGTCGCTCCAACTCTATCGCGTGGCGGCTGATCTCCTGATAAAGGCGGGCGTTTTCCATCGCCGTCTCAGCCTGGATGGTCTCTGCCCGTTTACGCTCGGTTATGTCCTCTACGCTCCCTTCATAATAGAACGGCAGGCCGTGTTGGTCCCGGACAAGGCGACAATCATTGCGCGCCCAGATGATCTTGCCGTCCATACGCCGCAACTGCGCCTCGAAATCCAGCACCGTGTCGTTCTGGGCCAGAAGTGCTGAAAGCTCGCCGCGTTTACTCGGAAGCACATAATGGTCGGCAGCGTTGGTCTGAAGGTAGCTCTCCCGGTCAGGGTAGCCCAGCATTTGTATCAGCGCCATGTTCGCAGCCAGAATGTGCCCGTTTGGTTGACTCCGATACAGCCCAATCGGAACACCATCAAATAGACTCCGGTAGCGTTCTTCGCTCCGCTGCAAGGAAGCAAACGACGCTCGCAGTTGCGCAGCCATGCGGTTAAAGGAACTTGCCAGTTCTTCGACCTCATCGGTGCGGCCTACGATATCCCCCTGCATCCAGCGGCCCGCAGCCAGGGCCTTGGCGGCCTGATTCAGTTGCAAAATAGGCTGCGTGACCCAGCGCGTAATCAGAATCGCCACGTTGATCGAAATCAGCAAAAAGATCGCAATGAGCAGCTCTGTGTTATAGCTATTGGCCCAGACTTTTCCCATGAAATCTGCCTGCGGGATGACCACAACGATCAGCCAATCCAGGCCATATTGATCGTGGTAAGGCGTGACCTCTACACTTTGCTGATCCCCATGCAGAGCAAACTCGAGTCGCTGGCTGCCTCTGATCGCGCTCAGATCGCCAAAATGTTGCTGTAGATACTCGCTGGTCGCGCGCACAACCGGCTCGGTAGAGTCGAAAGCAGCCAGGCGATTCATATCATTTCCGGTGCGAGTATAAGGCTGCCTGACCGTTGACGAGGCAACCAGCAGCCCGCTGCGTTCCATGATAAAGGTCTGTCCATGTTGGGAAATATCCAGGCTTTGCAAGAAATCCCCAATACCATCCAGGGTCAGCGACGTGTCCAGGATGCCCAACAGAGATTTTTCAGCGACGCTGTGGCGCGTATCATAAACCGGCGTGACAGCATCCAACCCCACCGTCCCGTTCGACCACATAAAGATTGGCGTCCACGTCGGGCCGCCAGCCCGCACTCCTGCCTGATACCAGGGACGCGCACGCGGATCGTAGCGGGCGGGGGATGTCCAGGTATCTTGAACGTTTCGGCCCTGCTCGTCAATCCGCCATTCCTGCAAGATGTTTTTCGTCTCCTTGCCTGAAATTGCCAGGAATTGATCCTCGCCTGCGGCCAGTCCCACCGCGCCAATCCGCTCCACACCGACGTAATTGGCCTGCTCGTCGGCGTAGGCGATGGACATGGCCGTATCAAAGCGTCGCAATTGAGTACGGAAATGGTTTTCCAGGCTGCTTGCGTTCCCAATCTTGAATTCTTCCAGGCGAATGCCGTCCAGGTTGAGTTGATTGACGAGATGAGGGGTTTGCAGGTAGCTGTAGAGATGTTGCTGAATTCTTACCGTGACCGCGCTATACAGTTGATCGGCAAGTTCGTTGACCGATTTTTGATCGTTGCGCAAGGCTAGGAAACCCGTTAAGCCGCCACTCGCCAGGACAATCATCACGAAAGGCACGATCAAGATTATCTGTAACGGGAGCCTGCGTATGAAGTTGTTCATGCCCTATCCCCTGCCGTGGTAACAGCCTGACCCGATCCAATTTTCGATTACGCTAAAGGAGTCAAAAGTTGGAATTTTGATCTCCTTAGATTATACGTTGGATTTGAATGGGGATAGACTGCAGGCGCAAACGAAAACGCCTCCCCATCGGGAGGCGTCTGAATCTAAGGTTTGTGTGCGCGAATGGCTAGAAAAGATTGGGTATCAGTTCACCAGTCGGGCCAGGTCGTCAACAAAACTGGTGGCACTCAGCGGCTTGGGGAAATAGGCATCGAAGCCAACCCTGGCCGCCTCTTCCTGCACGCTGCCCGAATCGTAAGCCGTGATCGCCACGACGGGGATGTGCGCAGTGGACGGGTTGGCGCGCAGCTCGACCAGGGTTTCCCAGCCGTCCATCTCCGGCATCGCCAGATCCATCACGATCAGTGTCGGGTTTACGTCCTCTACGGATTCCAGGCATTCTCTGCCATTATGGGCTACCTGTACCTTCGCGCCGTGATGCGAAAGGATCTTTGAAACCATTTGAATGCTGTCATGATCGTCTTCGACGACCAGGACTGTCCAATTACGGGGCGGCATCTGGCATCTCCTTTACGAAAGCGATTTGTGTGACAGCCTAACCCACGCGGCTTTGCCGAACCGCATCGGCGTCTCTCACGATCTCTTTAATGTCATTCAGAAGACTCTCGATGCGGAATGGCTTTGCGATATAGCCATCAAAGCCAGCCGCCATCACTTTTTCGCGATCTCCGCTCATGGCGTGCGCTGTCAGCGCGATGACGGTCAATTCGTGGTAGTGGGGATTTTCCCGTACACGCTTGATCATCTCGAAACCGTCCATATGCGGCATTGACAGGTCGAGCAGGATCACAGTCGGGTAGATTTGTTCGAGCTGCTTCAGGCCTTCAATTCCGTCCATTGCGCAGAAAGTTTGGGCGCCGTAGAAGCTGAGTACCTTGCGCGCGACTTCAAGATTATCCGGCTCATCGTCAACCAGCAGAATGTTCCAGTTTGCAATTTCATTATGGGCGGGCATATCTGGCTCCTGTGCTTCAAATCAGAGTATTGGATTGGCTACTGTGACATGTCGGCGAATTCGGTGATCAGGGGCAGAGTGATCGTAAAGGTGCTGCCCTCACCGATCTTGCTCTTGACCCGGACGCTGCCGCCCATCATGTTGGTTAACCTGCGGACGATTGCCAGCCCCAGGCCGGTGCCGCCATGCTTGCGCTGGGAGGTGGCGTCTATCTGCCGAAACTCGTCAAAGATGTATTCCTGGGCATGGGTAGGGATTCCGACGCCGGTGTCGGTCACGTCAATCGTCCATGAGGTGGGAATCTGCCCGGATACATTGACCGTCACCGAACCTGTGTCAGTGAATTTAATGCCATTGGAGACCAGGTTGACAATCATCTGCTTGAGGCGCACATAGTCCCCAACCACGGTTGGCGGCATCTGGTTGTCTACGGCAATCGCCAGGCTCAGCCCTTTGTCTTCGGCCAGCCCTTTGGTCTGGTAGGCGATCTCCTGCACGAGATCGTGGATGGCGAAGGGTTTCTTGGTCAGTTCCAGGCGCCCGGACTCGATCTTGGCAATGTCCAGCAACCCATTGATCAGTGTCAGCAAATTTTCCGCATTGACCAACGCGCGGGTCTGGTAGTCGCGCTGTTCGTCGGTCAAGTCGCCGGTCATGCCCGCCAGTTGAATCTCGGTGTAGCCGATGATCGCGTTTAGCGGCGTGCGCAATTCATGGGACATGGTGGATAGGAATTCGGACTTGATGCGCGAGGCTTCCTCGGCATTCCGGCGTGCTACGGCCAATTCGCGGTTGGCTCTCACCAGGGCTTCATTTTGAGTCTGGATGTGTGCTTCGGTGCGTTTGCGCTCGGTGATGTCGGTGAAGACGCCGAAAGACCCGACGTGCTTGCCGTCCCGGTCGCGTAGCGGGGTAGCATTGTTGATCGTCCACACCTCGGAGCCGTTCTTGTGGATGAAACACAGCTCGTAGGTTTCCTCGACGCCCTGCGCGCGCGAACGAATCTTGGCAAGGGTGCTTTCGCGGAGTTCGGGCTTGATATAATCCATCGCACTGTGGCCCACGATTTCCTCTGCTGAGAACCCCAGCATCTCCGTCATCCGTCGGTTGACCCACTCGGACTTCCCGGTCGTGTCAAGGATAAAGATGCCCTCTGAGGTCGTTTCGACGATGCTCCGGTAGCGATCCTCGCTCTCGAACAGGCGATCTAGCAACTTCCTCTGCTCGGTGATGTCACGGCCAACGGAGTACAGCAGTTCCTGTTCTGGTGCGGGCGTGGAAGCCCATTCCACCCATTTGATGGAGCCATCCTTACAGATGATCCGAATTTCCAGCTTTGGCCCGGACGCCGGAATGGGCAGCGTGCTCGACTGAAGCACTGCCATGCGTTCGAGCGTCATTGGGCGGTCGTCAGGATGGATAAAATCCGTCAATGGACGACCTAGCAGTTCTTCAGCGCTGTAGCCAAATGCCCGAACAAAGGCAGGGTTAATCCGCTTGAAATAACCATTCTTGCCTGAAATTGCCATGTAATCGCGCGACAGGGCGAAGAATTGTTCCAGTTCATTCTTCTGCCACTCGGCAATCTGTTCGGCAGAGGTACCCGATAGAGTCTGCATAGCGATTCCTTCCTTTTGATGGCTTGACTATTCAAGATGTGTGCGTTGAGACCGAAAATGCTACGTGTAACAACTGTCGAGGGAAACAGGCTTCAGAAGCGCATTATGGACAAGATGCGCGAAAAAAGCGTATATCGCGATAAATGATCTTCATAATATCAATGGTATTGAGATGAGACCCGTGCATCGACATAGACGCGATTGAGAGCGTTCACAGTATTCTAAGACAATTCCAGGGGCGTGGATAAATTATGAAGAAGATTTCACAAAACCTGTAGGCATATGCTAGCTACCGAATAGAACAGAGTCTTAACTTTTATAATTTATACAGAGGTTATTTATGATGTGACCGAAAACTTTAACCAAACTGAAGTCCACCGTCGGCGAAACTTCGCCATTGGCAGGCCGCCATTCGGTTGCTATAATTTCCCCTCCGACGACCTTCTGGTCGTCTTCTCATGATCGACCACAGTACAGCAGCAGGATTTTCCGGCAAAGGATTTTCGGCATGAATGAGCTTATGCAATCGTTACAAGGCGCTGACCGCCACTTTCCGGCAGTCGTCCCAGGCGACACGGTCCGCGTACACGTTCGCATTGTCGAAGGCAATCGCGAGCGTATCCAGGTTTTCCAGGGCGTTGTGATCCGTCAGCGCAAGGGCGGCCAGGATGAAAATTTCACGGTGCGCCGCACGGCCAGCCACGGCGTTGGCGTCGAGCGTACCTTCCTCTTCCGCAGCCCGCGCATTGACAAGATCGAAGTGCTGCGGCACGGGAAGGTTCGTCGCGCTCAGCTTTACTACATGCGCAACCTGAGCGGCAAGGCCAGCCGTCTAAAGGAAGTCCGCCGCGAAATGGGCGGCGACGCCGAGTCGGAAGCGCCCGAAACCTCCGAATAATCTGCCAGGGTGGCAGACCTGTTAACTGAGGTTCCCTTATCATGTCGAAACCCTTGATCGGCATCACCTGTGGCGCATTCCGGCGCACGGCAGGCGATGTGTGTTATGGCGCACCTCAAGCTTATGCGCGATCCGTGACAATGGCTGGCGGCCTGGCGATCTTGATCCCGCCAAACCTGGACGACGAGAGCCTGCGCGAAGTCTACGAGCATGTGGATGCGGTGCTGCTGAGCGGCGGTGGTGATGTCGATCCCGTGTTGTACTGTATGAGTGGCGATGGTATGGTCTATGACGTGGATGGTGAACGGGATCGCGTCGAGACGGCGATTGTTCGCTGGGCCTCCCACGAAGACAAGCCCTTGTTTGGCATCTGCCGGGGCGCGCAGGTCGCCAACGTCGCCCTGGGTGGGACGCTTTACCGCGACATCGCCAAAGAGCATCCGGGCTTTGACGGCATGGATCACGAGCTATCCGAGAAAACAGGTCGCGATCAGGTCGCCCACGCAGTTGAGATCAAGGCCGGTTCTAAATTGAGTTCGTTGATCGGCCAGGACAGCCTCCAGGTCAACACATTGCATCACCAGGCCCTGCGTGACGTTGCGCCCCGACTGGCGGTGACTGCCAACGCGCCCGATGGCGTCATCGAAGGCGTGGAATTGCCCGGCGCACAGTTCTTCGTGGCCGTGCAATGGCATCCTGAAGAAATGACGCCCTACAGTGAGCCGATGCGCCGCCTGTTTGCGGCATTCGTCGAATCGGCTGCGCAGGCAGCCCGGCATTAGGCGCTGACGCGGAACCCTCATGGCCGATCCCCGTCCGATTGGAATGTTCGACTCGGGAATCGGCGGCTTTGCTGTCCTGCGCGAGGTGCGCCGCCTGCTGCCCCACGAATCGATCATTTACGTAGCCGACCAGAGCCACCTGCCCTACGGCCCCCGTCCCCGCGATGAAGTTCGCGCTTTCGCCGTCGGCATCATCCGCTTTCTACTCTCCCACAATGCCAAACTGGTCGTCATTCCGTGCAACACGGCCAATGCTGCCGCTTTGCATTATGCGCGCGGCATTTTTCCCGATCTGCCCATCGTCGGCATGGAACCCGCCATCAAGCCCGCCGCCCAGCATACGAAGTCTGGAACCATTGGGGTGATCATGACGCAGGCGACCTTCCAGAGCGAGCTGTTTGCCAGCGTGGTGGATCGCTTCGCCAACGGCCTGCGCGTGGAAGCCAAAGCCTGCCCCGCCCTGGTGATCCTGGCCGAACAGGGCGCGCCGCAAACTCCCCAGGCCAACGCCGAGATCGCGGCCTGCCTCGCGCCGCTCAAAGAGGCCGGGATTGACGAACTGGTGCTGGCCTGTACGCATTTCACCTTCCTTGAATCCCAACTGCGGGCTTATCTTGGCCCTGGCGTGGAGATCATTGATCCCGCGCCTGCCGTGGCTCGCCAGACGGCCCGCATCCTCGATCAGCGTGGGCTGGCGAACACGCCCGATGCTTCCGGCAGCGTCCGCTACGTTACCTCAGGGAATGTAGCCCACATGCGCCAGATGCTTGTCACGCTCCTGCACGAAGATCACGGCGATGTGCGCGCGGCGCAATGGGACAACGCCGGGCAGCTTGTCGAACAGGACACAGCGCGTTCTTAGCCCCTATAGCCTCGATTCCACAAATGGTAAAATATACACTTTACGCTGTTCCAGCGTGATGCTGAGTGGCAACGGCAGATGCTTCGTGTGAGGCTCAATTGAGGGTTCAAGATGACAGGGCCACAGCTATCCACTGTGGCCCTGTATGGATTGCTTCTCAGTTTGAGGGCGGGACGTAGTTCGGCGCAGTCTGAGGAGTGGCCTGCGGCGTCGCGCTCGCTGGCACGCACTCAAGCGGCGTTCCTTGTTTCACGTCCTGCTGCACGCCGTTCACGAAGAGACGCACGGTTTCTGGTGAGCCTGTCATCAGTACGGCGATGGTTGTCTGGCCCGGCGCACTC
>DATGFK010000540.1:0-5071 GCA_035309185.1 Aggregatilineales bacterium | reverse complement strand
CATTGCGCTGATCCAGAGTGGCGCGATTAAGGTCGAACCGTTAATCTCTCACCAGCTTCCACTGGAGCGTTTTGTCGAAGCCATTGACATGGTCGAACACGATCCCAGGCGCATGAAGGTGCAGCTTAGCATGAGCTGATTGCCGCTGTGTTGCAGCAAGGGGCCTTAGCAAAGAAGAGGGGCAAGGAACATGGGGAATGACCTCATGAATTTGACGGGCCGGGTCGCCGTCGTCACCGGCGGCGGACGAGGCATTGGGCGCGAGATCTCGCGTGTATTGGGCGCGGCAGGGGCGAGCATCGCCATTGCCGAACTCGACGCGAGTACGGGCGAGGACGCCGCGACGGAAATCCGTACGCTGGGCCGCGAAGCTATCGCTGTTCAGACCGATGTGCGCCGCTCGGCAAGTGTGGAGAGCATGGTTCAGCAAGTGGTGCAACGCTTAGGCAAAATTGACATCCTGGTCAATAACGCCGGGACTTGCATCAACACGCCAGCCGAGACCACCAAGGACGAAGAATGGCTGCTGGTAGTTGATCTGAACCTGAACGGTGTATTCTGGTGCTGTCGAGCCGCCGGCCAGCACATGCTTGAGCGCAAGACGGGCAGCATCGTCAACATCGCTTCGATGTCGGGTTCGATTGTCAACAAGCCCCAGCCACAGGCGGCTTACAATGCATCCAAAGCGGCGGTGATCCATCTCACCAAATCGCTGGCGGCAGAATGGGCCAGTCATGGCGTGCGCGTCAACAGCGTTTCGCCAGGTTATATCGGCACGGAAATGACCAAACGCGGCCTGAGCGTCAAGGAACAGGCGCAAACCTGGCTCGAAATGACGCCGATGTCGCGCATCGGCACGCCCAATGAAGTGGCCCTGGCGGTCTGGTTCCTGGCCTCGGATGCGTCCAGCTTCACCACGGGCAGCGATCTGATCGTGGATGGTGGTTATACGGCCTGGTAGTCAGCTTTCCAGCAACCGTCAGCTAGGCTGGACGCTTAGTGATATATGAAGCGTTAGAGGCCCGCGACCCAACTCCATTATTCCGCAATCGGGCCGGGTATGGGACTTTTAAGCGACAGCAGGAGTTTACCTGACTGCACATCCCACACTCGTGTGATGTCATCTTGACTGCCAGTCAGAAGGGTCTTGCCATCTGGGGAAAAAGCTATGGCATTTACACGGTAAAAGCGGCTGATGTCGGGAGTTTGAGAAGGTTGTATGGTCGAAGCCTCCAATATTTGGCAGGCATAGCATTGGTAGTTGCCAACAGACGGCTGAGCCGGTAGCAAGGTCAAGGTTTTCAATAGTGTGCCGCTTTCTGCGTCCCATAAGGTTGCCTTCCCATAATCCCAGTGGGCAAGAGTTCGTCCGTCTGGAGAGATGAACCCCGTTCCACAGACTACTCCCGAAGGACATTTTATATCTTTTAGGATGCGCAAACGCCTGCCTGATGCAGCATCCCAGAGAATTGGACCTTCGTCCCCATCAGTCATTACTGTCTTACCATCTGGTAAATACTTGATAGAGAGTACACCTATCGCAGAACCATTTGATACCCTGGGTACTGTCTTGAAAACTTGCCAGATTTGCAGACGAGTTCCTGTCTGCACGTCCCATTTAATGACTTCCTGATCGCCTGTAAGAATAGTCTTGCTATCTGGCGAAAATGCGAGGTTCCATATCCCGGTATCAGGAAAGTCCCCTTGAAGGATACGTAGCAGTGTTCCTAAATGGACGTCCCAAATTCGTGCAATGTCGTGGGACTTATTGGCGGTTGCGAGCAATTTGCTATCCGGCGAAAATGCGAACACGTTGCCGTCGCTGTTGTTTTCTGGCTCTGCCACGCTGTGCAACTTTAAACCTGTCTGAACGTCCCATAATATTGCTGTGCCATCGGCAGCCATAGTGAATACAATCGCACCATCCGGTGAATACGCAGCAGCAGGACTGTCATCGAGTGTCGTATCATTGGGAAATATATGCAGCAGCGCACCTGAATTGGTGTCCCACAGACGCGCGGAGGTATCCCACGCGCTGGTCAGAACTGTTTTTCCGTCCGGTGCGAATTCTACATTCTCCACCGTACGCCTATGGCCCACAAAACAGTGCAAAAGCGCGCCAGTGTATGCATCCCACAGGAAAGCTGCCTGACCAGCGCCTCCAGCAAGGATAAATTTACCATTTGGTGAGAACGCCACACTATTTATGCCAAATCCTTCGGTGTCGTCATAGCCTGGTGTTGCTGGACTGCTGGGGCAAGAGCTATCGGCAGTTGTCCTGAAGGACTCCGCTTTCGATATGGAAGCCGTAAGAAACACTGCCATTAAAGCGATCGTTAAAAGTGTGCAGCTTGGAAAGTTCCTCATTTGGAACCTCTCTTTGCGGGTCAACTAAGCCGACACATTGACGCCCTAGCGGGTTGAGACCAGTCCCCGCACGTAATCGGCATCATCGCTGGCGAGGAAGGCCAGGACTTTCGCGACTCCGTCGGGCTTGCCCAGGTTGGATTGCCCCACCACAGCCTCGAACTGCTTCGCTCCGCCGGAACGTTCCGCTTCGGCAGCCAGGACCGATCGCTTCATGGCCGTGTCAATATCGCCGGGACTGAGCGTGTTGACTCGAATATTGTCCGGCGCGAGTTTGTTGGCGAGGGTGATCGCCAGGCTGGTCACGCCGCCTTTGCTCGTGCCATAGGCGAACGAGGCACTGCCCGCCGTCGCCGCAATGGAGGACACCAGCACAATGGTGCCTTTTCCTGCCTTTTTCATGAGTGGAACGGCATATTTGGCGCTCAGGAAACTACCCACGACATTCACGTTTATGACGGTATTGAACGTTTCCAGGGAGAATTCCGCCAGAGGCACGTGCGCCCCCTGCATGATCCCCGCCGTATGCAGCAACACGTCCAGGCGTCCGTGACGCTCCTCGATCTGCTGGTACATGCTTTGCACCGAGTCCTGGCTGGCAACGTTCACCTTTACGAACAGGCCGCCTACGGATTTCGCGACGGTTTGCCCTTCTGCTTCGTTCATGTCGGCAACGATGATTGCGCCCCCTCGCGCGGCACACTCGCTGACTGTGGCCGCGCCGATGCCTGCGGCTCCGCCGACCACCAGGATAATCTTATTGCTCAGATCCATTTTCTACCTCAATTGCTGGAACAGGCGCTGCTGCATGAATCAAGCCTGCGGCGCGCAGGTCATCCCACAACGCCGCCGGAACGGGTGTCTGCCATGCTTTCAGGATTTCATCCACTTCAAGGGTCGTTTGCAGTCCGACGATGACCGAGGTGACTGCCGGGTGCGCCGCGACAAAGCGAAGGGCCGCGATCCGCATCGGCACGCCGTAGCGCAAACAGATGGCCTCGATTCGGTTGACCCGCTCGACAATCTCAGGCGAAGGCGGGAAGTAATCGTACAACGCACCGGGGATGGCGCCCGTCGCCAGGATTCCGCCGTTGTAGATGGCGCCCAGCAAGACGCTGATCTGCCGCTCCTGGCAAAAGGTCAGGAAGTCCAGCGCGCCCTGGTCGAGCAGCGTATAACGGCCCGCCAGCAAGAAACAATCAAAGTCGGCATTGAGGGCCAGGTCGCGGAGCATGGGCCACTGCATCATCCCGGCGCCGATGGCGTGCAGCGCTCGCTGTCGCTTCAAGTCGGCCAGGATGGGATAGGCGTTGTCCAGCGCCTCGCGGAAATGGTCTTCTGGATCGTGGATGTGCAGGATGTCAAGACGGTCAACCTGTAGACGGTGCAGGCTCTCGTCAATCGTGCGCAGTATCCCGTCACGACTGTAATCAAAGTAGGAACGCACACCCGGCTCGACCAGCCGTCCCACCTTGGTCGCCAGGATGTAGCGCTCCCTGGGTGTACCCTTGAGCGCTTCGCCCACCAGGCTCTCGCTCTGACCGAAGCCATAATGCGGCGCGGAGTCAATGAAGTTCAGGCCCTGCGCGACGGCATAGCGTACCGTGTTAAGCGCTGCCTCCCGCGAGACCTTTTTAACAAAGCTGGGATGCGCCAGCGGTGCGCTGCCAAAAGACAAGCGGGGAACCTGGAGAGCAGTCTTCCCGACGCGGTTATAAGCGATCATGTCGTACCTTCTTTAATATTCAAATTGTAAATTCGAGCGGCAGTCTTGCCCCAGATCGCTTCGCGCTCGGCCTGGGAATAGCGCTCTAGCACAGCGGCGCTCTCCTGGAATACCTTGCGGTAATCGCCAGCCAGCAGGCATACCGGCCAGTCGCTGCCAAACATCAGGCGATCCGCGCTGAAGCATTGCAGGGCAAAATCCACGTAAGGCATCAGGTCGGCGGCTGCCCAGTTAGCGTGATCGGCAGCCGTATTCAAGCCACTGACCTTGGCCCAGGTCGTTTTTGAAGTGGCGACTGCCTTGAGCTGGCTGTCCCAATCGGCCATCTGCCGGGCGCGAATGGGCGGCTTGGCAAGGTGATCGATCACGACCTTCAGATCGCTGACACGCTCAAGGATCGTGGGCACCTGCTTCAAGTGGCGCGGGTAGGCGTCAGGAACCTCGAACAGGACGCCGAACTTGGCGACCACCTTGAGCGACTCGATCACGCGCGGCTGCAAGATCCATTCGGCATCCGGTTCATTGTGAATGAGGTGCCGTATCCCCCGGAATTTGGGATGGCGCGTGTACATCTCCAGCCGCCGGGCCGTCTCGTCGGGATCGAGCAGGTTGACCCAGCCGATCACCGCGCCGATCCACTCGTGGGTATCGGAAACTTTCAGCATATAAGCGGTGTCTTCATAGGAGTCCGCCGCCTGGACGACCACTGTGCGGGCGATGCCTACCTCCTTGAGAATCGGCTCCAGGTCGGCAGCTTCAAAGGTTCGATTGATCGCCTCGAAGCGCGGCCCTAACCAGGGATAAGCCACCTCATTCAAGTTCCAAAAATGGTGATGCGCATCTATTTTAAGCATGTCATTAAACTCGTTGAATTTTCCTTCCTGAATGAGTATTATAAAATATAAATTGTAAATTTTCTATGCGTTGGCTAATTTAGTCATAGGAGATACACGAATGTTGAAAAGTGGCATTTTAAAC
>DATGFK010000539.1:0-3363 GCA_035309185.1 Aggregatilineales bacterium | reverse complement strand
GAGCCACAGTATGGTTGCACCAACCTTCTCGAAACCGGCGATCCGCTGGTGGGCGTCGGCTTTGTCGTCAACGGCTACCACCCACAGGATGAGGCGTTCTACTCCTGGTTCGCGCGCGAGACGCCATCACGTGCGCAGAATGGTTACTATACCTACCTGAACACGTTCAGTTCGGTTGCGACAGGTTGCTAGACGATCCAACTGAAATCGGCTGGTAACGAAGTCTATGAAACACCGGGCACAGCGTTGTGGCCGGTGTTTTCTTTTCGCTATCTCGTGCGAAAAACAGTTATACTCACCATAATATTGTGTTACCGGTCAACTCTGACGTCATTGCGAAGCAAAATCATGTGAAATGGACGACAAGCGGCGGGTCAAACTCAGTAAGTATCTCAGCAAAGTGCTGCGACATGACCCAAGCAAGCTCGGCCTAAGCCTGGCGCCGGGCGGATGGGTTGAAATTGACGATCTATTGGCTGCTTGCGCCCGCAATCAGTTCGAGATCACCCGCCTGGAACTGGAGGAGGTGGTTGCCACGAGCGACAAACAGCGCTTTGCAATTGACGACAGCCTGACGCGCATTCGAGCCAATCAGGGCCATAGCGTAAAAGTTGATTTACAATTGGCGCCTTTAGAACCGCCGTCTATTCTATTTCATGGCACGGGCCAGCAGAGTGCAGAGATCATTCGCGCGGAAGGCCTCAAGAAGATGTCACGGCATCACGTCCACCTATCTGCTGACCTTGTCACAGCCCGCAAAGTCGGGGCGCGTCATGGCAACCCCTCGGTCTTTGTGATCAACGCGGCTGCAATGTACCAGGATGGCTTTTCCTTCTATCGGTCTGCCAACGGCGTCTGGCTGGTGGACCATGTACCGCCATCTTACTTGAGTGAGAGCGCCACGAGTCATGAAGACTCGCCAACGCCCAGGACATAACGAAGCGAGACACTAAATGCCAGATTATTCGCCCCGGATGCCGCACAACGTCGAAGCGGTGGAAGACGTGGCAAATCTGTTTGCCCAAGCGCGGCAGGCCGTGGCGGGCGGGATCGAGCCTCTGCCCGGCGCGCCGCCTGACCAGCGCTACGTGGTGATCGTGACTCCTGGACGGATGCTGATGCAGCAGCCGTGTCCCGCGCCCGGTACACTCCCACCAGAGATGGTTGCTGGCCTGGAGCAAATTGTCCCGGCCAAACCGCCTCGCAATATCACGGTAATCGCCCTGAACGACGTGCCCGCGCTTCTGAGCGACATCTCACAGACCATCCCGTTCTTCGGCTACCTGCTGGGCCTCTGCTATGTCGGTCACAACGTTCTGGTGTTCGAGGGACATCCGGACGCCTATAAAGCGGGCGTGTCCGACGCCGATGTGGTCATTGCCGACGATGCCATGTTGCCGTTTTTGCAAAGTGACTGGGCCGAGGTGGCGCTAGATAGCCCTCGATCTCCGCGCGTTTTGGTCTTCACGCGCGACGGTGTCATCCACGAGATGGTTAAGGGAGATTGATTTCAGGTTGCAACCGGCTGGAGGCTCGGCAACTGGACACGGAAAGTTGTCCCCTTATCCGCCACGCTGCTGACTTCGATAGTGCCTTCGTGCAGATCGAGGATCTTTTTGACAATCGCAAGCCCCAGCCCACTCCCGCTTTTTTCAAAGGCGCGCGCTTCCTCGGATCGATAGAATCGCTCGAAGAGGTGGGGTAAATCCTGTTCCTTAATGCCAATACCGGTGTCGGCGATGTCTACAACGAGCCTGTCTCCTTCTGCCCGCACCTGGATCTCGACCCGCCCGTTTTCAGGTGTGTAATTCAGAGCGTTATCGATCAGATTGGTAAATGCGCGCTCCAAGTGCTCGTAATCTCCTGAAATCGAGGGGCGGCTTTCGGGCATGTCCAGGCGCAGTTGGATGTGCTTGCGCTCCGCCTTGGGAGCCAGCCGACGGATAATCTCGGAGAGGAGCACGCCAAGATCAAGGTCTTCACGGTCCAGCGTGGGCTGATAATCCAGGCGCGAAACGGTCAAAATGTCCTGGATAAAGCGCTGCACAATCTGTGTTTGTTCGCGAATGGCGGCGATGTTCTCCTGTTGTTGTTGCGGATCGTCCAGGCGTTCGAGGAGATAAAGGCTTATGTTAATGACCGAAAGCGGTGTCTTGATGTCATGTGAAAGCGTAGCGAGGAAATCGGTGAGGAAGCTGGCTTTTTCAACAGCCAGGGCCAGTGCTGCCCGATCTTGTTGCATCTGTTTGTTCTCAGTCACGTTCCTGGCAACCAGTTGAAGCCCATACAATCTATCCGGCGCACCATAGACCGGTTGAACATCGGTCTGGAACCAGCGCCCATCTGGAAATTGAACTTCTCTTGTGCTGCCCCGTCCGGTCTCGATGATCAGCCCTGTTTCTCGACGCAAAAATGAGGAAAGGTCTGGCGACAGTAGGTCAAAGACAGATTTTCCAACGCAATCTTCAGGAACCTTACCAAAACCAGCGGCGAAATTCTTATTGATCATCAAGATCTCGCCGCCGGGATCGTAGATGACCGTGGCAAGCAAAGAAACATCGAACAGAAGGCGATACTTTTCTTCACTCGTGTGGAGTGTATTGAAGGCGTATTCGCGTTTAGCGATCTCAAGTTCTAGTTCGCGGTTGCGCTCACCCAAAGCTTGCTCGCTACGTTGGACACGTGCCAATGTGTTTCGGATACTGCGGGCCGTAAGATACAGTATCGTAAATACGCCGAGATACAGTCCCACATAAATAGTTGCTACGTTGCTCGGCGTTAGAATAGTCTTTCCTGGAAACACGCCCCATCCCTGCATCAGTGCCAGGATAATGGTAGCAAGGATACTCAGTGCAGTAACGGCGATTGCCGGCCGCTCGCCGAGGATAACCGCACCAAGGACAATGGCTACGGCATATAGACTAAGGCTATAGGCAAATATGCCGGAACCGGTTACAGCAGCACTGGTTGCAAGCAACCATACTTCGCATGTCAGAAGCAGGCCTATCGCCCGCACATAACCACGACGCAACGCCGCAAAGGAAGGCAAACTGAGGAGAAATACCAATATGGGAAATACGGTACGGTCAGTGTGAACGCCTCCTGCAACGACAGCCAGTAGGTTCAGTGACGTTCCAACCATCAGTGCCAACAAAAAGTAGTGAATAAGTCCTGCCAACCGATTTTGGTGTTCATCGGCCAGGATCGGAGGGCGTACCAATCGCCAGATTCGGTTCAATAATGCGGCGCCCATGTCTCATCCTCTTCCGCGCGGCATCCAGTGTATCTTTATGTGGATGGTGAACGGTGCGCAAATATCTACCAAATTATAATTCGTAAAGATGAGCCTTCAACCTATAATTG
>DATGFK010000538.1:0-11812 GCA_035309185.1 Aggregatilineales bacterium | reverse complement strand
GCCAAAAAGTAAATTTCCTATCACCGCTGCGGAGGCGAACCGCATGTTGACGACTTTGCTTAAAGTTCTAAAATCTCTTGCCTGAATCTCGGAAAGTTTTGAGCAGATATGTGTCTACCGATTACCGATAGCGCCTTATGACCCATCACACCGAACGTCCGATTATCGAACCGAACCGCGTGTATTCACGCGAAGAAGTTGCCGAGGTACTCAACGTCAGCCTGAGTACCATCAAGCGCCTGATCGCCTCCGGCACGCTGCGCGTCAGCAGCCCGCCCGGAATGCGTCGAGTCCTGGTGCGTGGGCAGCACATCCTAGAGATGCTCGAAAGCACCGAAGTCCGCGTCAGGAAAGGCAAATCTACCGAAAAGTGATGAGCTGGGATTTATTGGAATAACGTATTGTCTGAAAAACCTCTAAAACCTGGGAAACAGCATTTTACGCACCTGGGATTGATCGCCCTCATCGCCGTAGTTGTCCTCCTGGCCGCGTGCGATGCCCCTGATACGCCGGGCCAGGCTGGCCCAACCGCCCCGCCTACCGCCGCCGACGCGGAAAATGTCGCCAAGAATTTCCTCGACGATTGGGACAGCGCCAACTACACCGCCATGTACGCCCTGCTCTCGCCCAAAAGCCTGACCATTGACCCTGTGACGTTTGCAAACACCTACAGTGATGTCCAGAACAGCCTAAAGGTCAACGACAAAGGGCAATCTTACGTGATCCATTCTGACCAGACCGAGCGGCAGGGCACAACCGTCACCGTCCACTACGACATGACCTTCGATTCCGCGCCGCTGGGCAAGTTCACCGATGCGGATCGCACCATGCACCTCGTCCTGGTCAGCGGCAAGTGGAAGGTCGCCTGGAGCACGATGGACATCTTCGAGGGCATGGCCGGAGGCGCGAAGCTGAGCGTGGACTATACGCGCTCCCCACGCGGCACGATCTTCGACCGCAACGGCAAGCCTGTCGCGCAGAACGACGTGCCGAACCGCGCTATCCGCCTGCTGCCAGGCAAATATCCAACCGGAAAGAAAGAAGACTGCTTCAATTTCCTGGCCCAGTATTTCCCGGTGCGCGCACCTGAACTGGACAAAGCCTATGGGGGGTACACGGAGGCCCAGTTCGGTAACTTTGGCTTTACGATTGGCACGATGAGTGAGGACGATTACCAGCGCCTGAAGTCGCAGATCGATGCGGCGTGTAAAGTCGCGACCCCACAACAAACGTCGCGCTTCTACTACAACGGCACGTTCGCGGCGCAGTTTGTGGGCTACCTCGGCCAAGCTACTTCTGCCTTCCTGTCCACACACCCGGATTACCCCAAGGATGCCCTGGTTGGACGCGGAAATACCGGTAACGATACGATTGAATCGGCCTACGAGGAAGAACTGGCGGGCAAGAGCGGCGCGGAAATGAGCATTACCACGCCCGAAGGGATCGTCGTGCGCACGATTCAGGGAAGGCAGCCCACCCAAAGCCAGGATGTGACGACTACCCTTAACCGTGATCTCCAGGTGGCTACCGAACGCGCCCTGTGGAGCGCCTTCAGCTATGCCAACTGGGCGCAGTATTCCAAGGGCGCGGCGGCGGTTGTGCTTGACCCGAATACCGGCGAAATCCTGGCGATTGCCAGCTACCCGACGGTCAGCCCGGACGTTTTCCTGCCCACAACGACGTTCGATACGCAAGACATACTTAAAACCTACGACAGTAATAATCAAGCGGCGTACCGCAACCGGGCCACGCAAAACACCTACGCCGCCGGGTCGGTCTTCAAGGTCGTGGCGACGGGCGCGGCAACAGGCAGTGGCGCCTTCAAGCTGACCGACACCTACACCTGCACGGGCGTGTGGGACGGCACCAAAAAGGGCGACCTGCTGCGCAAGGACTGGATTTACCTGGATAAATATTCGCCCACCGACAATCACGGCACGCTGACGCTCGAACAGGGCCTGACCGCCTCCTGCGACACGTACTTCTGGACAGTCGGGGAAAAGCTGAACGGCATTGATCCCACGCTGCTGAGCAAATACGCCAATCAGATGGGCATGGGCGTTAAGACTGGCGTGGATGGATTTTTGCAGGAGGCCGCAGGCCACATTCCCAATCCTGCCTGGAAGCTCCAGCAGGGCGCCGGCGCGTGGGGCCTGGGCGACAGCCTCAATATCGTCATCGGACAGGGCGACGTGCAGGTCACGCCGATCCAGGTCGCGCGGATGATCATGGGCGTCGCCAATGGCGGGATGATGTACCAGCCCATGCTGGTGACGAAAGTGGGACGAGGTACGACGAACAGTTACGTCGCCACGCCCGCGCCGCCCGGCACCAACGGCCTCACCGCAGCGAATATTAAGGGCATCCAGGATGCGCTGTGCGCTGTGACCAGCGACACAAAGATCGGCACGGCGAATTTCGTCTTTTATAACTGGGATTTCAACCAGGTCGAGGTCTGCGCCAAAACCGGCACCGCCCAGACCGGTAGCAGTTTCCCGAATGGTTGGTTTACGGCCTTCACGCGCAGACCGGGCAGCGCCAAAGCGGATCTCGCCATCGCCGTGATCGTGGAGAGTTCACGCGAAGGGTCGGAGACGGCGGGGCCAATCGTGCGGCGCATCATCGAATCGTATTACCATCTGCCGCAAGAACCCTGGCCCAACTACTGGACTGGCGCGTACGACCCGATGGTAGACCCGAACATGAGCGACGGCGTCATTCACATCAAGAAGAAATAATCAACGTTTCCTGACGGGATCTGACCAAAAGCAAAGACTCCGACGCATTTGAACGCCAGAAGTATCTGTGGGCTAACACACGGGTCGCCCGCAGGCGACCCATACATCAGAGTTTGTGCAGGGGCGGCTGTTTAGCCGCCCGCGTTGTTCCGGGTTAAATCTGCTCTAGAACCAGGCTCCGCCCACGCTGAGTCTAAAGATCGCGCCAAGAATGCTGCTTACGACGCCACGCGCTACGGCACCGCCAACAATCGCAATCACTGCCGTGATCAGCCCACGGTTGTTCTCTGTTCCATACAGGCGATCAAACGCGCCTTTGAGCAGCAGGATACCGTAGATGTCCAGAACAATGCCGACGATAATAAAGATCGGGAACAGGCAAAGAATTAACAAACCAACGGCATCTGACAGGAATAGCATCAGTGCGGCGATGAGGGTCAGAGGAAGCCATACCATCGCGTAATACATGCTGTGCTGCGGGAGAGATACGTTGATGTTCTGATTTTGGAGATACCAGCGCGATGCGTACACAGCGCCCGCAAAACCGGCGGCATAAGCGACGATGGCGATAATTCCGGCGAAGATCGGGGTGATTAGACCGCCGAAACCGCCGAAGAAGCCCCCAAATACCCATCCGATCTCACGTCCCAAGAACGTGGCTAGACCCACCGCCACAGCGCCGACCCCCGCAATAAACACGGAATCCCACTGTGTTGCGGATTGTCCGGCTGTGACGATCTGCTCAAAGTCTTGCTTGGTGTAGATTTGAATGCCCTGCTGAATGCGCGTCCGTGCCAGATCGATCATGTAGGGTACCGTGATCGATTCTGGCGCACCTGCAACCTGTACTGGTAGTTTCATGGCCTGCTTTCCTGATAAAGTATCATTCATTTTAGTCCCGGCGGCGCCCATGGCTGCCCCGGCTTGTTTGCCGAATTTGGATGCCGCGTCCGAGGCGCTCTGTCCGGCGCTGCGTCCACCAGCCGCTGCGTCCAGGCGCGCTATAGCGTTCTTGGCCTTCTCGTTGTTGGGGTTAATCGCAAGGACACGCTGAAAGGCTTGCCGCTGGCGTGCCGGGTCGGAGAGTGCCGCGCCGAGATACAACCATCCGTCTTCGGACTGGGGATCGTCCTGTACGGCCTGAGTCAGCAGCCGCACGGCCCCGTCCCTATCACCTGCTCTATAGGCTTCGATGCCCTGTTGAATTAGAGAGGATGACGATGACATAAAAAACTACCGTCCTTTCCAAATGCGTCTTCGCGTCTGCCAGTCTAAACCTGTTCAGCCTTGCGCGATAGTGCGTGGGTACGACGGTGTGCAATCACGGTGCAATTGCAGTGGATTCTGTGAGGGAGGGGTCGCCCCGGTGGGCGACCCGCTGATCAATGCTCCTGTTGACCTGTTAAGGTGTTGGGCAGGTTCCGAATACCTGGACTGTATTGAACACCTTCGCCAGGATGCTGATGTCGCAGCCGCCATGCGTCGCGCTGAGCACGACGACGGACGCCTGCCAGTACAATGCACAGGACGATCAGGCAGCCGCAGCCAATAAAGAACCATCTACCGAAACCGCCTTCAGCAGCCACCGGTTCCTGGTATTGATACTGCGGCGGAGGCGGAGGTGGCGGCGCGTACTGCGGGGCAGGCTGCTGGTAGGTCTGTTGGGTTGCTGCCGGTTGGAACATGGGCGCGGCGGAAGGCGATGAACCGACCATCGTCGGCTGCTGGCCGGGTTCCGGAGCAGGTATCGTCGATTCGTAGGCCAGGGTGACGGTTTCACCCATACCGATCACGTCACCGCCCGCCAGGGGCCGCGCCCCCGTCAAACGCTGGCCGTTTACAAATGTGCCGTTGGTAGATCCCAGGTCTTCGAGTGTATATCCCCCACCGCCGCGCGTCAGGCGGCAGTGATGGCGGCTGCATTCGGGGTCATTGATGACGATGTCATTCGTGATGTCGCGTCCCAGCGTGATGATGTCTTTATTGAGTTCGTAAATCTGGTTGGGTTGCGGCCCACGACGGACTATCAGCCGGAAGCTGCCGCTGCTTTGCATAAATGATGCCTCCTGAGAAGGACAGAAGATGCCAACACTAAACGCCAGTAAGTTTAAGTATGGTTCGGAGTATAGAATTAATGCCTGGCTCTGTCAACCAGTAAGGTTTAGTCGCCTCGACTCACGTGAAATCGCGGAGCTGGCGTGAGCGGCGCGGATGACGCAAACGCCGTAGCGCCTTGCCTTCGATCTGGCGAATGCGCTCACGGGTCAACCCGAACTTTTGTCCCACCTCTTCGAGGGTGTACTGGCGGCCATTTTGCAGCCCGAAGCGCAGCCGCAGAATTCGGGCCTCGCGCGGGGTCAGCGTGCTGAGGACTTCTTCGACTTTTTCGTGCAGCAGATTCTGGTACGCACTCTGGGTCGGCGTGGGCGTGGTGTCGTCTTCGATGAAGCTGCCCAGTTCGTTATCTTCTTCTTCGCCAACCGGGCGTTCCAGGCTCAGCGGACGCCAGCTTACCTTCAGCATCCACTGGACTTTGCGGGGTTCGAGGTTCATACGCGCCGCGATCTCCTCTGCGGTGGGCTTGCGGCCATGTTCCTGCTCAAGCTGCCGGGCCGTCTTGTACAGGTGGCGAATGCGGTCACTCATGTGGACAGGCACGCGGATCGTGCGGCCCTGGTCGGCAATGGCTCGCGTGATGGTCTGGCGAATCCACCATGTCGCGTAAGTGCTGAAGCGATAGCCGCGCGTGTAATCGAACTTTTCGACCGCCTTCATGAGACCCAGGTTGCCTTCCTGGATCAGGTCCAGGAAGTGGACGCCGCGCCCCATGTAGCGCTTGGCGATGCTGACCACCAGCCGTGTGTTGGCTTTGATCAGGTGATCGCGGGCATCTTTGCCGTCTTCGACAGAAGCTTTGAGGCACTGCATCCGCTCGGCATCCAGCACCTTGCCGCAGGCCAATTCGTCGCTGGCGGCCAATCCCACTTCGAGCCGCCGGGCCAGATTGATCTCTTCCTCGGTGGAGAGCAGCGGAACGCGCGCCATTTCCTTCAGATACAGGCCGACGGTGTCGTCAGAAGAGACCGTATTGAGGTCGAACGGTTCCTCTTCTTCCTCTTCCAGTTCGTCGAACTGTACTTCTTCGCCGGTTTCGCCTTTGTCGTCGTAAACCTCGATCCCGGCGTTGCGCAGCATCACAAGCATTTCGTCAATCTGTTCGGGGCCATCCTCCTCCGCGAAGGCTTCCATCACGTCTTCGCTGGTCAGGTATCCCTGCCCTTCGGCCTTTTCCATCAGGTCAGTGAGAAGATGCTTATCTTCTACGGTACGGTATGCTTTCAACGCAGTCCCCCTTCGTATGGTGAGCGATTACGGGTTTCAGTGGTCACGTTCAATGTACTCTGTTGTTCTTTGTCGTATTATGGCTCGTACTGTAACGGTCTTTCAGTTCAGTCTTCCAGCGAAGCGTCCTTAAGCGCTTTCAAAGCAGCAAAACGCGGATCGATGGGTTCAGCCTCACAATCGCAGGGGCCTTCGTTCAGGTTCTGCCCGCAGTTGGGACATAGACCGGCGCAATCGCTCTTGCACAAGGCGCCAATCGGCATATTCAAAAATATCTCTTCGCGCAGCAGCGGCGCGATGTCCAGGATACCGTCGTCGGCGAGGACGGATTCCTCACCCGGTTCAGGCGGGTAAACGAACAGTTCTTCGAGCGGCACCTCCAGGTCAATCGTCGTCGCATCCAAACAGCGGGCGCACAGCCCCTCGATTTGCGTCTGGATTTCACCCTGGAGCAGGATTCCGCGCGAGGTGCGGCTCAGGTGGATGTCCCCATACAGGTTGTCAACGGTCAAATCGTCGGCAATGCGCAGTTTTTGAGGCACATCGAAACTGACATCCCGGCTCTGGCCTGCTGCGTCGGCCAGCAGGAACCCTACCTGGATTTTCAAAATTCGATTGCTGACGTAGCCGGTGTGTATTTCGTTCACGAGATGAACTCGCTAAATGCTTTCAGTCGTTTTAGCCGGTAAAAAAGAAGCGAACCGCCTAACACTTCCTATAACTCAGGTTGCCAGCGGTTCGTAGGTCTTTCATCTCTTCAATTCCTTGCCAATGAAGCGATTATAGGAGATTCAAACCTTTGTGTCAATATATGCGACAAGCGTGAAAGCCTGTTACAACCGATTTTTTACAGCTTTTTGAATAGTATGAGTAATGTTAACCCTCATAGGGATTCCGCGAAAGAGTTTCTCTTCGATTAAGCCAGGGGCCAAATCTCCCGGCTCAACGAGCAGACATACTCACAAAATGAGATGCAATTGCCCTGGTTGTGTAGCAGTCTAAAATTCCAAGGATCAACATCCACCGCGTAATCTTCAGCGTATACTTAGTAACATTGCTGTCGGCGGTGGTTTTGATCAATACAGTGGGGGACATTGCGCGGCGGCGAGATTTTGGATACTTTTTGGGCGGCCTGACCTCGTTATCACCAATCTAGTAGTCGGGGAAGTAGCAAAATGTCGAATAATTCACCCCTTCAACGCATTTTTGTCGGTTTCCTGGTTCTCTTTCCTCTTGTTATTTTTCTCGCATTGCAATTCATTCCGGGTTGGAACCCCACATTTAACAACGGCGTATTCCACTTTTACATCGTGACCTTCACGTGCCTGATCGCGCTCGTGTCGGCGCTGTTTGTCCTGTCCGGCACAGGCTTCAGCGGCGCGCAGGCTACCTTTACCGCGATGGCCTTCATGGCAATATCGGGAATCTTCCTGCTGCACGGTGCCGTCACGCCCGGCGTGCTGATCAAGGAGTCCGGCCACGGTATTGGCATCTCAGCGCGCTTGAGCCTGACCAGCGGAGCGATCCTGCTGGCGCTGGCCGTCAGCAATATTGGTGAGCGCTGGACGGCGGTCATCAAGGGCCACCAACGCGCCTTGTGGCTGGCGCTCAGCTTCCTGTATGTCGGCTACAATGCCCTGATCTTCTTTGCATCGGCCTTTGTGACATCCCTGGAACAGCTTAATGCCCTGAGCACAATCCTGGCGGTCGTAACCATTGGCCTGCTGCTGTGGGGCGCGTGGCGGGCATGGGGTATCTACCAGAAAAATGGCCGCCGCCTGCCGCTGGCGTTGGCGATCTCGCTGCCCTGGTTGGCAGTCGCCCAGCTCAGCCAGTACCTGGCAGCAACATGGACTGCTTCCTGGTGGCTCTACCACGCACTGATGCTGCTGGCCTTTGTGGTGACCATGATCGCGCTGATCATGGATTACGAACAGGTGTTGGACTTCAAGGTCACACGCTATTTCTCGGCCCTGAGCGTGATCGTCGGCGTGCCGCTGCTGGCCTTGCTCAGTGAAGCCGCCGTCCGGCTGAGTGGTTCGGAAGATGCGCGCTGGCAGATGTTCGGTTTTGGGTTCCTGACCCTATTGTTGCTGTTCGTCGTTCTCCTCATCGTCGTGCGCCGCGCCGAGATCATCCTGAAAGAGCGACAGCTTGCCCTGGAACGCGAGAAACAGTGGCGGGTTGATTTCACCAATTTGATCGTCCACGACCTGAAGAATCCATTGGGCGTGATCTCGGTTTCTCTGAGCCTGATGCACGAAGGTAAGCTGGAACCTGTTCCCGAAAAGATGAAAGTTGTACTGGAACGCGCACAGCGAGGCAGCAGAGAAACGCTTGAACTGGTAGATAACCTGCTGGACATTGAAAAACTTGAAGCGGGTTCGCTGCGCCTCAATGCTGTACAGACGGATCTTAAAACGCTGTTGAGCGACAGCGTCGATTCGGTGCGTGCACTGGCGGAATTTTACAATATCAACCTGGAAACCGCCCTGCCTGCCGATCTGCCTTCACCGGCGGTGGATGTGGTGCTGCTACGGCGCATCGTGCAGAACCTGTTGACGAACGCCATCAAATTCACGCCCAAAGGCAAACGTATCGTGCTTGCCGCCAGCCGGACTCCGGACGGCGCCACGATCACCATCACCGACGAGGGGCCGGGCATTCCGCCCCAGCACCGTGAGCGCATTTTTGAGAAATTTGTTCAGCAGAGCATTGATCGCCGGGGAGTCGGCCTGGGCCTGACCTTCTGCAAGATGGCTGTGGAGGCGCACGGCGGGCGAATCTGGGTCGAGGATGGGCCGGATGGCAAGGGCAGCCGCTTCGTGTTTACCCTTCCCGTGCGGGTTGCGGTACCAGCCTAAATCGTTGCCAATTTTTACGGCAATCAGCAGGGCGCAAACAGCGCTGTTTCCCACATGAGAGTGTTAAATCAATCCCCAACGGTGCTGACCACCACGGGCTGCCTGCGCCAGACGTAGATCAGTTCATGCAGGACAACGATGATGATGCCCATCACGACAAAGGCCAGCGCCATTTTTTCCAGGCCGAATGTCGTGCCGATGCTGCCGATCAGCCCTGGCAGAATGGCCGCCCCGATCCCAACAGCGCCCATCTGCATACTGATCGTATTTTCTGCGTGTTCGTTGCCCACGCGCTGCGCCGTCCCGGCCATCATCATGGGGAAGATCGGGGCTTGCGCCGCGCCGACAATCACCAGCCCGGCGAAGCCGACCCACTCGACGGGATTCCACCAGAACAGGAAAGCGCCCAACGCCGCGCCCAGCATCGAGAAGCGCAGTACCTTCTCAATGGGGAAGCGGTTGGCGATGATGCTCCAAAAGATGCGCCCGCCTGTGAACGCTCCCCAGTACACGCTGACCCACGGGCCAGCCACTTCGGGGGCTATCTGGCGCGATTCGGTAAGAATCGTATAAGCCCACTGCCCGATCCCGATCTCCATACCTACGTAGGCCAGGTAAGTCACGAGGCTGAACCAAACCGTGGGCAGGCGCAGAGTCTGCGCGAAAGTGGCGCGCACCACCGGCTTGTTTTCGGCGGTCTGGAAGCCTTCGGTCTGCCACCACTTTCGAGTCCGGAAGAAGATCACCGCGACGACGACGAGAATCAGGCCGACAGTGGCATAGCCAGTTTGCCAGCCCAGCGCGTGCCCCAGGGCGAAGGTCATGACCAGCGGGCCGAGTGTGATCCCGATCCCGAAGCAGGCGTGCAGAAAATTCATCTGCTGCGCGGTGTGATAGGTGGCGATGTACAGGTTCAGACCGGCGTCAATCAGGCCCGCCCCAAAGCCTTCCAGCATACTGAACAGGACGACCAGGACCCACAGCGACGTCGTAGCAATGCCTAGCAAACACAATGCCATGAGAGCCGCGCCGGCCAGCAATGTCATCCCGCTGCCAAAGCGCGACATCAGGCGGCCAATGCTAAAACTTGCCAGCGAATAGGTCACGGTATTGACGATGAACAGGATGCTCACGCTGTCGGGGTGTAAGGCGAATTGATCGCGTATGGAGGGCCACGCCACGCCCAGTAGTCCGCTGGAAAGGCCCAGTCCCGCAAAGGCGGTGAATGCGATCAGGGCTGTGCGTGTCCAGCCGTTTTTATTTGCAGTCATGCTGTCCGGTTGTTTACTTTCTGTGTCTTTTTCTAGCCGAGCGGTTCGATGCTGACCAGTCTCCCGGTGATCGGGACATAATAGACCCGATAACGGATGCCTTCCAGCAGCGCTTCGTAACCCGCATGGCTCACTGTGAAGTTATGCCCGGCAAGCCGGTAATAGTAGGTCGCGCCACTGTGTGAGCCGTGGGCGGAATGGACGCCCCTGGTGGCAATGCCTTCCACGGCGATAACCCGCCCACCAAGTATATCCCGCAAATCGCGCAATATTTGCAGCATATAGATCAGGATGCCGAAGCCCAAAAAAGCAAGCACAAGCAGCAGTCCGTTGACATCCGGCTTCACTTTGGTCGAGAACCCATACAGCGCCAGCGCGACGATGATGAGTATCACGAGAACGCCCCACAGGTTGCTCGTGACATCTCCTAGCACCGAACGTATCTGGCTACCGGAAAGCCGTCCGGCGCGATTCACTTCGAGGTCCTGGGCTGTGAAGCCGTTGCTTTGCGACAACGCACGGCTCAATTCTGCTCTGTCGAAGTTTGCGGTCGAAGGGTTCTGCGCGGTGGTTAGCGAGGCTGAGGCGCCGTCGTGCGTGCCGGTCATCGCGGCGGACAGCAGATACGGAGTGCCTTCCAGGCAGAAAAATGTGTACAGGCCAGGCGGGAGCGTCATTCCCCCGCTGAAGACAGCTTGCAGAAGCTTGCCGTTGGCCTCAGCCACGTAGCGCGCGCCGTGCCAGACCACCTCGCCCGACACTTCCTGGATATTCGCGTGGTTGAGGCGAAGGCGCATCGGGATTGACGTAATCCGGCCCATAACCCACAGGACGACAAACAGCGTTCCAAACAGCGCAATGAAACCGATGACCGGGTTGTTGACGAAATAACGTCCCGTGGCGACGACCAGAGCGCCGAAGACCACAAACCACAGCAGGAGGCCGACCATGCCAAAACCGCTGGCCCGGCTGATCAATTCTTTGCGCTGCTCCGGGGTGATCTGTCCGCTGCGGTTGGCTTGCAGGGCGGATGTATCCAGCATCTTGCTTTGCCCGCGTGTCTGCTGCCACTGGGCCTGTACCTGGCGCAGCGCTTCGATCTGCTCCGGGTTGAGTTCGAACGGCGGTTTTTGCATTTCGCACCCCCGCAATCCTGATGTCTCGTTGAATGCTACCACCACATTGCGGATTGAGGCGAAATTACGTTGGGGCGCTTTACACGCCGCGATGCTGCTGGCGGCCATGCCGGGCCGCGTCCTTCATGCTCAATTTTTGCGAGATTTCCACGGGCTGGCGGTTGCGCAGCAGTTCCACGGCAATCATCTCGTCCAGGGTGCGTTTGTCGTGGCTCGGAATCACGGCCACCTCGTCGGCGCGGGTCAGCGCATAGGGGTAGCGATCCGTGATCTGGCACTGGGCATAGACCAGGGCATGAACGGCATCGACGTAAGCTTTATCCTTGGCTACCCACATGGGAACCTCGACGCGGGCCAGGTACGGCTCCTGGTGGGGCCCAGCCACGTTCAGATAGAAGAAGACGATCTCCTGATCGGGATTCTGTTCTTTGTAGGCTTTATTTTGCGGGCTTTGCTGGATC
>DATGFK010000537.1:0-3880 GCA_035309185.1 Aggregatilineales bacterium | reverse complement strand
CCGTGCAGCACGACGCCGCGCCGCCGCCGGAGCAGCCGGTGGTGGGGAGTCCAGGGCCTATGTTCTTCAATACACCCGAACTGGCCGCCGCCTGGCGCTGCGAAACGATCCTAGTGCAGCGCCCAAATGCGGCAGGACAGGATACGCTGTATACGGCTGCTGCCATCCAGCAGAATCAGAACGTTGTGGCGCTCATTCAGCTTGCCGTACCCACAGCCAATTTACAGAACATGCTGATGCAGCGCTGGCTGATCCTCCTTATGGGCTTTGCTGCCATGACCAGCCTCGTGGTTCTTGCGGTGCTTGCGCTTTCCCGCTCGATTATTCGGCCTCTCTACCAACTGCGAGAGTCTGCGCTGCTGCTGTCCAGGGGCGATTTCTCAAGCCGGGTCTCCTGGGAACGCCAGGACGAGATCGGCGAAGTTGCCAGCGCTTTCAATGAAATGGCCTCTCAAGTCCAGAAAATGCTCGAAGAACAGCGGGCTTTTGCCAGTAACACCGCTCATGAACTGCGCACGCCGCTGACGGCCTTACGCCTGCGCACGGAGGCGCTTCTGTACGACGGTACATTGGACGCCACCACCTCTCGCCAATATGTGGAAGAGATCGATCACGAGATCGCCAACCTGGGCAATCTCGTACAGGATTTGACGCTGCTCTCTCGCTTTGACGCCGGGCGCGCCGAACTGGGCGACAATCAAATTGATTGCAATCGCCTGGCCCTGAGCCTGTCCGAACAATTTGCTACCCCGGCGCGTGAGAAACACATCCACCTGTCGGTGTGTCCATGTCCGCAGCCAACCACGATCAACGCGAGCCTGAACCACCTGACTGTCGTCTTCCGCAATCTGCTGGACAACGCGCTCAAATACACGCCGGAAGGCGGCGCGATTAGCTGGCGGATCGAAACAACGCCCAATGGCACGCTCCATACCATTCAGGATAATGGGCAGGGCATTTTGCGCCAGGATTTACCGATGGTTTTTGAGCGCTTTTACCGCGCAGACAAAGCGCATTCCAGGGACATCCCCGGCACGGGGCTGGGGCTTGCGCTGGTCAGAACGATTGTGGAAGCTTATGGAGGACTGATCAAGATAAGCAGCGAAGGGGCAGGTCAGGGCACCGCCGTCACCGTGCTGTGGCCGCAGTCGCCCAGTTCGACGCTATAATAAAATGAGTGTTGCACGACGGTTGGAGAGGTTTTTAGATCACAGCGTCGCTTGCCCCTGACTTGCGACGTTCTCAACCTTTTCCTTCATAACAAACTCTAGGGAGCAATTGGCGTGCTGGTTGGCGGGCGGACTAAAGCTTCCCTGGTTTGCATTGCAGCTTTAGGATCGAATTTGGGGGCGGACTGGCAATGGGTATCGAACTTGACGAATACGTTTGCGTCGGCAATGCTGAAGTCGTAGCCATTGGCTGTGTAGTCAATAGTTGCCACCGCATTCGGAGGCGCATCATAGCTCTGGATGGCAACCTGCCAGAATTGTGCTAGATTACATTGCGGTGCTGGAATAATCGGATCGGATAACGTGCTGGTTGGATCGTCGGTTTCCCGTGAATAGCCATCGTTGACAAATTGATAGGACAAGCTGGTGTTGCCGCTTCTCTCGTAAATTGACTCGCGCTTGCCGGGCTGGTAGGCCGTGATCGTAACCGGTTCGTACCAGATGCCATTTGCATTGCCACCAGCGCCAACTGGCGGCGCATTGGCGGGCGGCGCGACCTGGTGAACAAATTTGTATTCGGTGTTGGGCGCGGGCGAATAGCTGGCGTTTAAATCCATTGTACCATCCGCGCGCACATAAGAGGCCGTAATCGAGATCAACTGCGCGTCTTTTGCCGCGAATGCCTGTGCTTCCGCCAGGGATTTGTACGGATCGAAGTGGCCTGGATCGCCGGAGATAGCGTGCGTTTGCTTAACGGACATTCCGCTCACGTTGCCCATGAAGTTACTGAGCGCATTGGGCCTGACGATGGAAAGAACTGCGATGCCGATCCCACCCAGGGTAGCACCTGCAATGATCAAGCCGATCAGCGCCTGACAGCCACATGGCAGGAAACTGGTGGGCCGCCTCTGCCCGTCACTTGTATTCTTAGATTGCCAGATCATCTGAGTGTCCTTTGTCTGAATGCTTCAACGTAAAACATCAGGGCCTTCAACCTGGATTGTTTTTTCGATTTGTCGAGTCAACATATTTCGGTTGATAGAGATTGCCGCTAACCATCACTCTGCACCTTCCATTATAGAAACGTCGTTCGCTGTTGACTAATCGCCTTTCCTATTGGGTCTCGTGACTGTTCGCAGGGCTTTCCCTGGCGAGAGCCGCGCCCGTCTGCCATAATTTGCTAAATGCGTACATTCCTGAAAAACTTCAGCTCCCTGATGGTGGGCAATATCTTCCAGCTTGCCGTCGGTTTTGTGTTTTCGCTCGTCCTCGTGCAAAAACTGAGCGCCGATCAGTTCGGCTTTCAATCTACCATCGTCGCCTTTGCCAATGCCGTGATGAGCCTGTCCTACATGGACGTATTCAACATTGGGCTACGTGAGTTCGCGCGCCATCCCGACGACCAGCTCCAAGTGTACCGCACGCTGCTATCCTATCACTTGGTGCTATCGGTGATCGTCGGAGGCACCTCTGCGCTGGTGCCGCTGCTGCTCAACAGCTTTCCCGGCCCGCAGTTTGTGGTCTTCCTATTGGGGATGTTCACCCTGGTCACATCGTACGCGCCTATTGCTCCCACCGAAGCGCTCCTGATCACACGGGGCAAGATAGGCCGGGTCGTGGTACTGCAAAGCACCTACGCCGCTCTGGTGACCATCCTGGGCATTGCGATCCTGCTGACCGGCGGCGGCGTGGCTCAGATTTACGTGGCCCTGTCGCTTCTGTCGGTCATCATGATTATCGTGTACCTGCTCGTGCTGCGGCAGGTACTGCCGGGTGGCTTGAAGCTTATCATAGACCCTAAAGCCTGGAAGTTCTATCTGAAGGAAGGTCTGCCCGGCGGCTTGAGCGGCTTTTTCGTCCTGATGGCGCGATCCATTGGCACGTTCCTGATGTACACGTACCTGAGTCACGCGGGCGCGATCTTCCAGCCCTCGCTGTTTTCGAAAATCGGCGCTTTCGGGAGTTACACCTTCGTGAGCCACGCCGAAGCCAGTTACCTGGGAATCGCTTATATGCTACTTTCCGCACTGCTCTCGGTGTGCTGGGTGCCGTTCGCGGTCAGCATCCTGCCGGTGCTGGCGCGGCTGTTCGTGCGGGCCGCGCAGGACATGACCTGGCTGGGCAGCCGTTCGCTGACGTGGATGCTGGCGGCTACCCTGCCTATCGCGTTGGGTACGATGCTGCTGGCGCCGGGCATTGTCGGAGTCCTGGGCGCGGACAAGCTTCCCGCTGCGCCAACCCTGCGCATCTTTATCTGGGTGCTGCCCCTGACGGTCATTTCCGAGATTGGCTACCGGATTCTGCTGGTATCGCGACAACAGCGCTTTTACCTGGCGGCGGCTGCGCTGGGCGCGGCGCTCAACGTGATTCTATGCGTCGTTCTGATTCCCCTTTACGGCGTGCTGGGCGCGGCGCTGGCAACGGTTATTGGCGTCGGCGTGATTGCGCTGTGCTGCCTGTGGAAGCTGCGAAACTGGCTGCTGCCGCATATCCGTCCCGCCGACACGCTGCGGCTGGCGGCTGGATTGGTTGGCATGACGCTGGCTGTGGAGGCCACCGATGGCCTGTCGGTCTTTGTGCGGATTGGCGCGGGAGGGCTGGTCTACGGGGCGATTGTGTTCGGCATGGGGCTGTTTAACCTGAATGACTGGCACACGGCGCGCAAGCTCATGGCAGTTGACGCCACTCCGCAGTCGTGATAGACTGCGCTA
>DATGFK010000536.1:0-3867 GCA_035309185.1 Aggregatilineales bacterium | reverse complement strand
CTACGGGCCTAAGACCGATTTCTCCATCTCCTGCACGATTAAACCCGCTACCGTGGGTTCTTGCTGGAAGCGCCCAAACGAATTCAGGAGTATGCACAGTTTCCGGCGATTCGCCTTTCACAGTCAATTGATCAGCATCTGTCACCTTACTATTGTCAGCAGAAGGTTTCCTGACCCATTCGCAGACATTGCCGACCATATCCCATACACCGTATGAGCTTACGCCTTTTGGATAGGCATCGACTACCGTATGACGAAAACCATTCTTCCGTGAAAACTCAGGGCGGTAGTCACGCGAGGTAAGATTGCAGCGCGAAGCATCCCATTCATTGCCCCAAGGGTAGATACGTCCGTCAATGCCACAAGCTACCTTTTCCCACTCCAATGTGGTTGGAAACCGCGCCCCTAACCAGTCTATCATTTCTATAGCCGCTAGGACATGAAACTCTTCTGGCATGTTGGGCACGTTATATCCTGGCCTGAATAATCGGGCCCGCTTGCTATCGCGGAAAAATTCAGACGCTTGTGCATGAGTAATGGGATAACGGGCAATATAAAAAGAAGGTAGCCAAACATGCTCTTGTTGTGGAATGTGTCCTAATACACCTTCAGCATAAAAATAGTCCATGCGGTCATCATTGGGATTGGGTAGGACGCGCCGTTCCTCTCGCGTTAAGCCTTCAAGTTTGTAGTGCGCACCTTGACGGTGCCGCATTGCCAGACTTTCTATAGCGGCTCGATCCACTGGATCAAGGTTGTCAACGCCATAACTTGCCCAAATCTTCTTGTGAAGGGTCTCTCGCTGTTCATCGGACAGACCAAGGAGAACCTCACCTTCCGGAATTTTGACCCAATCGATGTCGAGCATCACAGTTTTCCACCACTTAACAAAATCCCCTTCTCAATCTAGTTGAGAAGGGGAAATCAGTCAAGAAATGCGCGCTGGCTCCCCTTTGTCCCCCGCCAAAAATTCCCACGAAAGCGCTATTGGCTTTCGTGGGGGCGTGCGTGCGAGAAATGGGTCGGGGGATAGAGGGGTTCCTTACCCCAGATCGGCAATCACCTTCGCCAGCGCCTCGCGAGAGGGCCGCAGTTCCTGCTCGGTCAGGTGCGCCAGCGGAGTCTGAACCAGGTTGCACTGTTCTGCCAGGTTGGGACGGCCTTCCTCCACGTAGATCAGGCCGGTCAGGAAGACCTTATCGCGCTTGGCGTGATCCAGGAGCTGCATGGCGGCCAGTCGGTTGGTCGGGTCGTGATCCGGGCCGACCTTCTTGAGACGGATCACCGATCCATCGTGCATTTGGACTTCCACTACGGAGCCTTCCGGGTAATCCTCGATCACGATCTCTTCGCGCTTTGGCACATAGCTGATTTCCTGGAGGGCGATTTCGTGATCGCGCCCGTAGGAATAGCTCTTGGTCGATTCGTCGTGGTTGTTGAAGGTCACGCAGGGGCTGATGATGTCAATCACCGCCGTGCCGCCGTGGCTCATGGCGGCCTTGAGCAGTGCCTGAACCTGCTTGGGGTCGCCGGAGAACGAGCGGGCCACGAAGGTGCAGTCGGCCACCAGGGCTTCCATGCACAGGTCAATGGGCGGCAGTTCGTTGACGCCCGCGTACTTCAGCTTCTGGCCTTCGTCGGCGGTGGCGCTGAACTGGCCTTTGGTCAGGCCGTAGACGCCGTTGTCCTCGATGATGTACACCACGGGGACATTGCGGCGAACCATGTGCTTGAACTGACCCAGGCCGATGCTGCCCGTGTCGCCGTCGCCGCTGACGCCGATTGCCAGCAGGGAGCGGTTGGCGAGGGTTGCGCCGGTCGTCATGGAAGGCATTCGCCCATGTACTGAATTGAAGCCGTGCGCACGGTTCAGGAAATAAGCCGGAGTCTTGCTGGAGCAGCCGATGCCGCTCATCTTGATGATCTGAGTCGGGTTGACGGACATCTCGAAGCAGGCCGCAATGATCTGGGCCGAAATCGAGTCGTGGCCGCAGCCGTTGCAAAGGGTCGATTCGTTGCCCTTATAGTCAATCTTTTCCAGGCCGATCAGATTCAGTTTTGGCGCGCGTGGCTGCGCGGGTGCAGAAGGTGCGGAAGTCATTTCTAGCGCTCCATTTCCAGGATATTCTGGGCGATCCAGCGGGCGGTCAGGGGCAGGCCATCGGAATGAGCCAGGGATGTGATACGCGCGGCAAGTTCCGGCGCGTGCAGGCGCAGGAGTTCGGCCATCTGCCCATCGGTGTTATTGTCAATCACGTAGACGCGGTCGTGCTTCGAGAGAAACTCATAAGTGACATCGCCGAGCGGCAAGGCGCGGATGCGCTCGTAGCTGGTCGTGAGGCCCTCCTCGTGCAGTAGATCGCGGGCCTCGGCAATGGCCGGGTCGGTTGAGCCATAGGCAATAACGCCTATCTCGGCCCCGTCGGCCAGGTCGTCAACGGGCTGTGGGACGAGCTTACGAGCCGTGTCGTGCTTGCGGCGCAGGCGCTGCATGTTATGTTCCCAGTCCTCGGCGCGTTCGCTGTAGATCGCCTTTTCCGTGTGCCCCGTGCCGCGCGCGAAATAGGCTGCCAGCGGGTGATCCGTGCCGGGTAGCGTGCGCGGCCCGATGCCGTCACCGTCGCTGTCCTTGTAGCGCGTGAAGCCACCCATTTTCGCCACGTCTTCCGCCGTCAGAATCTTCCCGCGATCAAAGGGCTTTTCGGGATAGTCGAATGGCTCCGTCATCCACAGGTTCATGCCCAGGTCAAGATCGCTCAGGACAAAGATCACTGTCTGCAAATGATCGGCCAGGTCGAAGGCTGTCCAACCGAACTCGAAGCATTCTTTCATGTTTCCAGGCAGTAAGACCACGTGCCGGGTATCGCCATGACTGAGGAAGTAGGCTTTCAATACGTCACCCTGCGATACGCGCGTGGGCAGACCGGTGCTTGGCCCCATGCGCTGAATATCCCAGATCACGGCCGGCACTTCGGCAAAGTAGGCCAGGCCGGAAAATTCGGACATGAGCGAGATGCCAGGGCCAGCCGTCGCCGTCATCGCCCGTGCGCCGACCCAACCCGCGCCAACGACCATACCAATCGCCGCCAGTTCATCTTCAGCCTGGACGATGGCGCAGGTGGTTTCGTTGGTTTCAGGATTAAGGCGCAGTTCGTGAGCGTAATCCTTGAGCGCGTCAATCAAGCTGGTTGAGGGGGTGATCGGATACCAGGCGGCAACGGTCACGCCGCCAAAGATCGCGCCCAGCGCTCCCGCCGAATTGCCGTCAATCAGCACCTTGCTGCCTGTCGAATCCATGCGCTTGACTTGCAAATGAGAAACCGGTTGATAGTGTTGGTTAGCGTATTCGTAAGCCTTTTCCACCACGCCAAAGTTCAGCGCAATGGGCTTGGCCTTGCCGCCGAAGTGGAAACTCAGCGCCGATTTGATCTCGTCCAGTTCGATACCGATCAAGGCACACAATCCGCCGACATAGACCATGTTCGCCACGTAGTCGCGCAGGCTGGCCTCTGCCCCGGATTCCTTCGCCATCGCGCCAACGGGCATTGGATAGAACGTTACGTCCTGGCGTAAATCCTTCAGCTTCCATTCCTCTGGATAAATGCAGATTCCGCCGGGCGCAAGTTTCTGGATGTCTTCGGCCTGTGTATTTTTGTTCAAGGCCACCAGGACGTGATAATCATCCCGGCGGGCCGTGTAGCCGTCTTTGCTCAGGCGGATGGTGTACCAGGTCGGCAATCCCTGTATGTTTGAGGGGAACAGGTTCTTGCCGTTGATTGGAATACCCATCTTGAACAAAGCGCGGATCAGGACGGTGTTGGCCGTCTGACTGCCTGACCCGTTGACTGTGGCGGCGACGATGGCAAA
>DATGFK010000535.1:0-3115 GCA_035309185.1 Aggregatilineales bacterium | reverse complement strand
CGAAGAAGCCGTTGAGCAAGCTCTCCAACACAAGCCTGATATTGTGGTGATGGATATTCGGATGCCGGGAATGTCCGGCGTAGATGCCTGCCGCAAGATCACCCAGCAGTTGCCTGATACACGGGTGGTCATGCTCACCTCGTTTGCCGAAGACGATTTGCTTTTTGCCGCCATTCGCGCCGGGGCCGCCGGGTATGTTCTGAAGCGGATCGGCAGTGATGATCTGGTCAGGACGATTCAATCCGTGGCGCGCGGCGAATCGGCGCTCGATCCGGCTATGGTCGAGGCCGTGTTCAAGCAGGTCAGCCAGATGGACAAAGCCAAAGATGTAGCCATATTTGCTGACCTCTCCACACAGGAAATGCGTGTCCTGGCTCTGATCGCCGATGGGTTGACCAATCGAGAGATTGCCGGGCGGCTGTTCCTGGGCGAGGGCACGGTACGCAACTACGTCAGCAACGTCTTGAGCAAGCTGCATCTCGCCAACCGCGCGGAGGCTGCCGCTTTCGCCGTCCAGCACAAGGTCAAGGAGCACGTCGCATTCGATTGAAGGCGATAGAAGCCATTTGCTCGGCCAGGGAAGAACCGCTATAGTAAGGCGGTTTTTTCGTTTCAATGGTCGAGTAATTCAAAGGCTGAGTTAAGCGGGTTTGGCACGCATCACGTTACTCTTTCGACAGTCAATCCTCCTGGTTTTCCTCTGTGTGACCCTGATCGGTTGCGCTGGCACTTCATCCACTCCAACAATACCACCTGTGGCACGCAATCAGGACTGGACGCCCGTTGTTCAAACGATCAAAGGCTATGAAATGGTCGAAGTTCCACCGGGCTGCTTCCAAATGGGTTCGGAGGATGGACGGCGCGATGAAAGGCCTGTAAGCAAGGTCTGTTTCGTTTCTCCTTTCTGGCTAGATCGCAACGCAATTGACAATACGCAATTCGGTTCTGTGAGCGTCTATGCAGGCCCTAAACAGCCCCATACTAACCTCACCTGGTTTGAGGCGCGCGACTTTTGCAAGAATCGGGGCGTACGGCTGCCGACGGAAGCAGAATGGGAATATGCGGCTCGTGGCCCGGATGGATTGATTTACCCCTGGGGCAATACGCTCGTCGCCGCCAATCTGTCTTATGACCGCAACATGGGCAACAACACTGAACCCGCCGAAGTCGGCAGCCACCCGACAGGCGCGTCGTGGGTTGGCGCCTACGACATGACCGGCAACGTGTGGGAATGGGTGAGCAGCCTCTACAAACCCTATCCGTACAGTCCTACAGATGGGCGGGAAAATGACGGCGACACGACCAGCGCGCGCTCCTATCGCAGCGGCTGGTTGAGCTACAACGATCACGGTGTCAGCACGACCATCCGTTTCTACAAAAAGCCTTCGGATCGTGACTGGCACCTGGGTTTCCGCTGCGCCATGTCCAATTCATAGCTGGTTCGGCCATCCATGTGGTTGGTTTGTCAGACCCTACGACAAAGGGTATCATTGATCACAATCCAGGGTGGCTTTTCGAGCCGCAGTGCGTTACAAAGGAATGATCCCGTGAAGCGTTTTATCCAGACGGCTATTTGGTTGCTGCTCGCCATGACAATTAGCGGGCCTGCCCTGACCGTTCGCATGGCGTCGGCCCAGACGGTACCCTGTATCCCCATGAACCACGGCGAAGAAGGCCCACTCTTTTGCGCCGGCGATCATCGCGTCAATGCGTATGATGCCATTGCGCCCATCACGGCCTACTGTGAGGGGGATGGTTCGATCAATGTGTGGGGTATTGTTCAGGGACAGGGTTATTTCCTGTATAACGTGAGCGGCCAACAACTTTCGAGCGCGCTACAACTGGCCGAAACGACAGGTCAGGATCAACTGATCCAGACACAGCAGGGACGTGACCTGTGGGCGCTGCATTCGGGTGAATTGGAACTGCACGACGAAGGCACAGGTTACAATTTCGTGTTTGCAGGCGACGCCTGTGGTGCAGTTTCTACCAGCGGCAGCCCCAATTACGTCGCTGCGCAAAACCAGAACTCCTACGTACAGCCGACAGCGACGACAGCTCCAAAACCGAGCGCGACGCCCACGTCGCGTTCCCAGGATAACGTTGCCGCGCCTGCGGGCGGACTGGTCAGTTTTACAACCGGCTATGAGAAACTCCACAAGGCGCCCGGCGCGTCCAGTGACATCCTCGCTTATGTACCTCGTGGCGCGGCCATTGCAGTTTTCGGACGGGATCGCAGTTGGTATTGGGTCAAAATTACCTATCGTGGGACGCCAGGGTGGGTTTCCAGTCAATATGCTGGCCTGACCGATACGGACATGCGTCAACTTAGAATCGTCCAGTAATACGCAGACAGTAAACAACCCTGGAGAGGTGCCACGTGGCGAATCTCGGCAGTTCTTCACCCTCCGCCGAAACGGCGAGCGATCCTCTCCAGGCTACGGTCAGTCACAAGGTCGAACGGCGCGGATTGCAGCTCCAAATCTCCGAACGGCGGCTGCTCCTGATGGCAGGCGATACCATCGTCGCCAGTATCTCCGTATTCCTTGCGCTGCGAGTTTGGGCATTTGTCGCGCACGAGACGTTTGACCTGGAGTTTGTTTTTCCCCAGCTACAATGGTTTTTTATTCTGACCTTCGTCTGGTTTGTTCTGGCAGGCGCCAATGATTTTTACAATTTAAGTCTCGCGTCACGCATCGGGGCCAGCGCGACGCGCCTTGTGCAGATCACGGCGCAACTGCTGGTTGTGTACCTGGTCATATTTTTTCTGTCCTCGCGCGATGCCTTGCCCCGGCTGTTTATCGTCTATTATGCAGTTATCTTCTTCTTCTTGATGCTGCTATGGCGAGCCTGGAGGCCGTTCCTCTTCCGCTGGCCGGGATTTCGGCGGCGAGCGCTGATCGTGGGCGCGGGTTGGCCCGCTGAAACGATCCTGGGCATTCTAACCTCTGAGGCGACGGATTCCTACGATGTGGTGGGACTGATCAATGATGAGCAGACGCCTGGCGCGGAGGTTGGCAATAAGAAAGTCCTGGGCGGTGGCTCTGACCTGGCCTCGATTGTCGAGGATAGGAAGATTGCCGAATTGATTATTGCCTATGGCAATGAACTGCCT
>DATGFK010000534.1:0-2744 GCA_035309185.1 Aggregatilineales bacterium | reverse complement strand
AATGCCGGGCCGCCGGTACGTGGATCAAGAATATGTTGTCCTTTCACGGCCAGGCCCGAGCCACTCATTGAAGCATGCGCCAGAAAGAATCGCTGTGGTGAGTCGTCATCACCCAGACCGCACGACCAGCCAGGGTCAGGATTCGGCGGATCGCCCGCCAGGATGCTGCTCCCACCCGCTACCAGCAGAAACGAAGGACAATCCCATTGATCCAGCAGTTCCGCCATGCGGTCGAGCGCAAAGCCCTTGCCAACGGCGCCGAGATCAAATTGCAGCGTTCCACTCTCGCAACGAATGGACAACTCCTCAGGCAGTAAATCCCACGTTGGCTGGGATGGCTGTGTCAGCAAAGCTGCGGGTGTGGGCGAAAACGCGCCGTGCGTGATCCGTTCGATTCTCTTCGCCACTCCGAGACAAGCGAAGGCCGGTTCGCTCAGGCGCATCTTCTCACCAGGCGCCAACTGGGCGATCTGCGCAATGTCGCTGTTGGCCCGAAAGCGGCTCAAACGGGACTCCAGCCCGTCGAGAAGATCGAGCGCGGCCTGGGCAGCCTGCGCGGCATACGCTCGTTCCTCATGAGCGATGCGCACCTGAAAGTGCGTCGCCATGGCGCGGTGGTTGAATAGATGGATCTCTGCCATACGATCTCAATGCGGCGCAGGCAACCACAACAGAATGAGCACGCCTGGTCGAAGTCCGAAGAAATCCGGACGAAAATTCCGCAGTCGGTCTGCGTATTGTTCCGCAGCCTCGGTGGAAGTGACATAGAAATCCGCTTTCCCCATTTGCTGACCGGGCTGCCAGAAACCGACCTGGGAAAAGTGCCGCAAATACCACGGCAGCGGCCAGGGGTCGGCAGCGACCACGGCTATCCGCGGCGATTGTATTGCATTCCGGCGTGCGAACTCCTCAATCTCCGCAGGCAGCCCGAGCAAGTCCTCCGAGGTGTGAGCGTAGGCGTACGGATTGGCTTCGTCGGCAGGATGCATATAAACGCGCTGTCGCGTGTCGTGGGCGATTAAAGCAGCGCCCAACACTCCAAAAGTGCAAAACACTGGAATGGCTACGTGAAGAGGTAAATGCATCACCGCCTTGTGCCAGAGCGAGTTGACGGCTCGCGCCGCAAGCAAGCTGATGGGCAGCCAGAGACTCAGGGCCAGCCATGGCGTCTTGTATGGAATCAGACTGTAGATTGCGGCAAGGAAGAATGCGTAATACGCCAAAAATCCACAGGGTGAGGGGTCGCGCTTTTTGACGGTCTGGAAAAGCCCGATGCAGGCCAGAGCCAATAGCAATCCGCCAGACCAGCCGCCGCTGAGAAGCTGTGCATAATACCAAAACGGCTTTTGATGCCCTTCCCCACTCGCCCTCGCAAGGAAATCCGGGACTGCCTGCAATAGTGCGGCCAGCCCTTTCCAGTTTCTGCCGAACCAGCTGAAGAGCAGCACGCCGAACAGAATAAAAGTGATCGCCGCCGCAAGTGCTGCCTTTGGCCGCAACAAACCGCCAAAGACTTTTTCGCGCGCATTCCAGAACCTGAAAGCCGATGCTGCAGCGGCAAGAGCGAAGAAGTTGAGTACAGCGGTCTCCTTGCATGCGAGCATGAGCGCGGCACAGGCACCTGCCAATGCGGCCTGAGCAACAGAGTTCCTCTTGCAGGCACGCCAACTCGTCAGGATTAGTCCAAACGTCGCAGCCACAAAGAGAGATTCATGGATGAAGTATCGGTCGTAATAGACAGGCAGGGACGCGCCGGCAAACAGCAGTGCCGCAACCATGCACGATGTGAAGCCGAACATCTCGATCGCAGCGCCAAAAAGCAGAATCGTGACAACGCCGGCCAAAACCGATGCCAGGCGCAAATCCGATTCCGTCAAGTCGGAAAATGCTTTTGCTCCTTCTATCCTGCTAAGCGGCAGGGCAAGTGCCGCCAGCGCGGGGCCGTGGCGATCGATTGGATCGTAGGTGAAAGCTTCTCCGGCAAGCAATCGTCCTACGATGTATGCGTTGACGGCTTCATCCGTATGCATTGGCCGCGCGCCCAGTTGAGGCAAGCGGAGAGCCAGTCCGAAAAGAGCGAGAAAGAGAAAAACCGTCCAGCGTGCCCATGGCGAAGGAGCGGTGGCATTCATCGTGTCGAAGTATCGAACGACCGCGGTGTCAGGACCGACGGACTCAGGCAGCAGGTTTGCCCCACACTTCAACCTCAATGTAATCGTTCAGTTTGTTGGTCGTGTTCCCGTTGCTGTAAAGGCGAAGATAACGGCCCTTCACGCCTTTGGCATCGATCAGCTTGCCCTGGTAGGTTTCGACATAATTGAGATCCTTGCCAACGCCCAATCCAAGCTCGTTTTTAAAGTCATTATTGAAAATAGTCGTTACGCCTGACTTGAACGACGCATCATCGGAGACCTGCGCCACCACATCGCGATAGACACGCGCCTGGGAGTGAAAGTGCCAAATGAGGACCGCGTAGATATTCGCACTCTTCGCCAGATCAATTTGTACCCATTGCTTGCCGGGGCCAAGCTCGACCCAGGAGCCTTCGTCGCCAGCCTTGTCGCCATCAGTGACCAAATCCAATGTCCCCACAACGGGATTGTTGTCACTAGCCGTGACGTTCTTGCTTTTTGCCAGGTTTACCGTGCCGGCGGGGACGTAAAAATCGGGGCGTTTGCCTTTTGTCGGAGGCTCAAGATTGGGCACATTCAACGGCACCGGCGTTCCCACAAAGAGAGGTTTGG
>DATGFK010000533.1:0-6669 GCA_035309185.1 Aggregatilineales bacterium | reverse complement strand
CGGCGCGCAGCATGGCATCGCTATGAAGCGCCTGCACCGCATCGAGACGGGCCTCCAGCCTGCCAATGTCCAGCAGCGGCTGGCCGATCCAGGCGCGCAGCAGCCGCCCGCCCATCGGCGTCACTGTGCGATCCAGTACGCCCAGGAGAGAGCCTTTCACCTTACCGCTGCGAATGGTCGCCGTCAGTTCCAGGTTGCGGCGCGTGTTGGCGTCCAGCACCATGAAGGCGCTGGTCGAATACGTCCGCAGGGTGCCAAGCTGGTTCAGGCTGTTGCGCTGAGTCTCACGCAGGTAGTGGACAATGGCCCCGGCGGCGCGAGTCGCCAGCGGAAGATCGGTCAGTCCAAAGCCGTCCAGCGAGGTGGCCTGGAAGTGATCGAGCAGCGCCTGACGGGCCACGCCAAATTCAAAGCGGTGATCGGGCAGACGGCTGGCGTGCGCGCCGCTGGGCAGCGTCACACCGCGCTCAGCCCAGGTCGTGGGGAGCAGCACCTCGCGGGGCGCAAGGCGGGCCAATTCTTCCAACACAGCCACCGCTGCTTCACCGGCGCTATCGTTGCCGCTGCTGCCGTCACTGCCAAGCTGTGTGGCTGCGAATTCGCCGGTCGTGATGTCCACGTAGGCCAGGCCCACACGCGCCCAACCCTCGCCGCTGCGTTCGGCTTCGGGCGCCAGGGCCAGCAGGTAGTTGTTCTGACGCTGGTCAAGCAAGGCTGGCTCGACCACCGTTCCCGGCGTGATCACGCGCGTCACTTCGCGCCGGACCAGCTTTTTGCCGGGCGGCTCCATCTGCTCCGCGATGACGACGTGATAGCCGCGTTCCACCAGTCTGCCAATGTAAGCCTCGACGGCGTGGTGCGGCACGCCAGCCATCGGATAACTCTGGCGATGGGTCAAGGTCAGGTCAAGCTCGCGGGCCGCGATTTCCGCGTCGCCGTCGAATGTTTCATAAAAGTCGCCCAGGCGGAACAAGACGATGGCATCTGGGTATTGTGCCTTGATGTCAAGGTACTGCTGGCGCATAGGAGTGATCATATCGGCATCTGTCATGGAGATTTTGTGCCTTCTGTCCTTTGCCGGGAGGAGATTCTTCGTTATTCTAACGTGAGGAATGGTGTCCTTCAACACGAATTGGAACGTTTGTTCCTGCACACAAGGATGGATTTTCACTCATGCCACAAGACGTATACATTGGCGTGGACATCGGTGGTACCCGAGTCCGCGCAGCGTGCCTCTCGCCCGACCTCAATATCATCACGCGGACGGAAACGGCCAGCCTGGCCTCAGAAGGGCGGGATGCGGTCATCGAGCGTATTTTTGGACAGGTGCAGGCCGTATGGCCCACCGATGGTTCGCGGGTGCTGGGCCTGGGCATTTCCGCGCCGGGGCCGGTCAATCCTAAAACGGGGGTTGTTGTTATGCCGCCAAACCTGGATGGATGGCACAATGTCCCCTTACGAGACATCTGCCGGGAAAAGTTCGGCGTGGAAACTTACCTGGGCAATGACGCCAACCTTGCGGCATTGGCCGAAACCGATATGGGCGCGGGGCGGGGCTACCAAGACGTGCTGTTTCTGACCATCAGTACGGGGATCGGCGGCGGGGTGATCACCGGCGGCAAAATGCTGGTGGGCGCGGAAGGGCTGGGCGCGGAGTGCGGCCACATCATCATGATCGTGGAAGGCGAAAACGTCTCCACCTTTGAAAAAGAGGCCGCCGGGCCTGCCATCGCCCGTCAGGCGCGCGCCGCGATGGAAGCAGGCGAAAAATCGTCGATCCTGGAGCTGGCTGGCGGCAAGCTCGACAACGTCAACACCAAACACGTTTCAGAGGCGGCGAAGGCTGGCGATAAACTCGCGCTACGGCTCGTGACCCGCGCTGGAAAGATCATCGGGCTGGGGATTACCAGCTTCTTACTGATCTTTAATCCGCAGATCGTCGTCCTGGGCGGCGGGGTAATCGAAGGGACGTGGGAACTACTGCGCGGCCCCATGATGGAAGCGATCCAGACCTATTCACTTGATCCCGAATACTGGAACCACCTCGAAATCAAACTGGCCGCCCTGGGCGAAAACGTGAGCCTGGTTGGTGCGGCAGCGCTGGCGCTGCATCAGGGCGCGCAGTAGTGCAGGGTGATCGGCTACTTGTTCATCCAGTGCGCAAAATAGGAAGAACTCGCCAGGGATGGCAAGGAGCGAATTTCAAAAGCGGCTATAATTAGGTGAAAATCAGTCGCATACCTTTCCGAGAGGATACAGGTGATGACTAACCAACCCAATACCTGTCCCAAATGCGGCGAACCCTACGAACTGGGCCAGTTAACTTGTAGCAAGTGTGGGACGTTACTGTTTAACCCATCGGCCAGCACGGTTCACGTGAAGATGGATCCGGCGCTTCTGAGGTTGCGCCGCCAGCGTCTCGATGACGCGACGGCAACGCCCATGCCAGAGCACAGCCTCACCTTGCAAATACGCGGGATGAGCGAGCGAATCGACTTCACGGATGGCAAGGAAATTACCCTGGGGCGAGCCGATCTTAGCGCGCTGATCAGTACCCGCTTCGACCTCACGCCTTACGGCGCTCACGAACGCGGTGTATCGCGTGAACACGCCATCCTGCGTTTTAAGGATAACCAGTTCACCCTGACCGATTTGAGTAGCGTGAACGGCACTTCGGTTAACACAGATAAACTCGAACCGAACCAACCGCGTGTTCTCAACGACAAGGATGAGATCAGGCTTGGCACGCTGTCTATCGTGGTTCGTTTTGAGCTTCACTTCGAACCGGAAAAGCCCGCTACCGGGACGCCTGCCCTGGACCAGACTTTAAAGCTTGACCAGAAGTTCGTCACGCAGCCGCTTGAAAAGAAACCAGGCATGTCTGCCTCTGCCACAGCCACAGAGACCGATGGCATACCACGAGTCAAGGTGGAAGAGGACGCAGACGTGACACTGACGAAGGCTCGGCGCGATCCAACGCGACCAAGGCCACCTGAATCGCCAGCCGCAGCGGCTAATGCGGCTTCGACCCCTGCCACCACAACAAGCAACCCGGAGCCGAATAGTCAATCGAAGCCAACGAACCACACCTGATTTGAGCTTACGAATGAACCATGTCCTCTTTTGATCCCGTACCTGGCAACAAAGCCTTTGCTAAATCCCAGGCTGTAAAAACAACGCCACTGCGTCCCCACCGCCAGGCTGCGGCGATTGCGGCACTGGTAATGGTTGTGGCAGTGATCATCGGCGCATTGTACCTGGCGCAAGCCACCACTACGGCTACAACCGGAGCACAACTGCAAGAACTGCAAAGTACCCGCGATTATCTGCAACGCGCAAACGAAGACACTTCGGCCCAGATTGCCGCCGACCGCAACATTTCTGTATTGCGTGGGCGTGCCCAGGCGCTTGGATTTGTGCCCGTCACGGCGGATAAATTGCAATACCTGGTAGTGGCAGGCTATTCTCCTTACCGCGCCACGCCTACACCTGTGGTGACACCCGAAATTGTGTACGTGTACGACGAGACATTCGGCGGATGGGTGCAGCAGCAATGGAATACGCTAACCCGTCAATTCGAGGCATGGTCGGGGCGCAGCCAGCCAACACCCACGCCGATACCCTAAGGAAACGAGTTGTTCGATGAGATCAAGTTTTAACCGGCGACTGTCTGCATTGACCGCTATTCTGGTGGGAGCGGGGATTCTGCTCTTCGGCCAGATTGCCTCGTTTCCTTTTCACGCCGACGCCGCTGCTTACCTCGAAGACCAGGCAAACAACAGCTATCGCCAGTTGCGCGACCTGATCCCGGACCGGGGTCGCATCCTAGATCGCAATGGCGATCTACTGGCGGGCAACGTCATGGAATACACGATTGGGGCCAGCCCCAACTTGATCCTGGATAAGGCCAGGGCAGCGCACCTACTGGCTGGGGCGCTCAAAGATGATGAGAATCGCATCTTGAAGTTGCTGGATCAGCCGAATTCACAGTACGTTGTGCTGGCCCAGCAGGCCGATACGGCAACCGTCCAGCGAGTGGCGCAGCTCAACCTGCTTGGCATGACCCTTCAGCCTATCCCTAAGCGCATTCACCCTCAGGGCAGCCTGGCCGCGCAGTTGATCGGCTTTGTTGCCGGACGCGATGAAGATGGGTCGCGGCGGGGTTACGTAGGGGTAGAAGGCGAGTATAACAGCGAACTGGCCGGGCAAGTCCAGACTCAGCCGATCAGCCCGATCCCATTCGAGGTGAACGCGCTTGACCAGCCGCCGCCTGGTCACGATATTGTATTAACCATTGACCGCAGCATCCAGTATCTTGCGGAAACCCAGTTGCAGACGGCAATCAACAAGTATGGCGCGGTGGGCGGCAGCGTGATCGTGATGGATCCGCGTACGGGCGAAATCCTGGGGATGGCCTCCTATCCAAGTTTCGACCCGGATGCATTCTACAAAACCACTGATCCCGCCGTGTTGAAAAATCCGGCGGTCAGCGACTTCTACGAGCCAGGATCGGCCTTTAAAATTGTGACCGGTTCGGTGGCGCTGCAATCCGGCAAGATGACACCGGATTGGACGTACTACGATAGCAGCCCGCTTGTCGTCGGCGGTCGCCAGATCTTCAACTGGGATAGAGCCGGACATGGTTCGCAAAGCTTTGTGGATGTATTTGTCAATTCATGGAACATCGGCACCTCACACATCGCAATGACCCTGGGGGAAGATATTTTCTACAAGGGTCTCAAGGACTTTGGCGTCGGGCAGCGCACAGGCATTGACCTTGAAGGTGAGGCCGCAGGCATTTTGCATACGCCCGGCGACCTCTATTGGAGCGATTCCGACCTTGCAACCAACAGCTTCGGTCAGGGGCTAACCGTTACGCCACTGCAAATGCTGTCCTTTACGAACGTCATTGCCAACGGCGGCCAGATGATGCAGCCACACATCCGGCTTAGGACGCTGGATGCGGATCATGCCATCCCGGCCATACCCTCGGCTGTCCGCACACCGATCTCGCCTGCGGTGGCGAAGACGATGACGGACATTATGGTGCGTGTGGTGCAGGTAGGCGAAGGCGTCCATGCGCAAGTTCCGGGTTACACGGTTGCTGGAAAGACCGGCACGGCGCAAATTCCCTGCACGCCAGGGCCAGGTTGTACCGATGGCTACGACGATCAATTGAACGAAGCGACTTTTATTGGCTTTTTGCCCGCCGATGAACCGCGTGTTAGCATCTTGATCAAGCTGGACAAGGTGGCCCGTTTCGCCAGCGAAACGGCTGCCCCAGCCTGGTCTGACCTCGTGAAGCGGCTGGTTGTTCTCATGGAAATTCCAACCGATCAGCAGCGTCAGGCACTCAGAGCACAGGGCGGCAATACGGCGCTCATTGCGGGGAACCCATTAAGCCAATAGAACCCATCAATCCATGCTTCTAAATCCATTACCGTTCGCCCTCACCCTGGGTGGCATCACGTTCTTATTGACGGTCATCTGGGGTGGGCCGTTCGTGGAAGTTATGCGCCGCCTGAAGATCGGCCAGAGTATTCGCGTGGACAGCCCCGAATGGCATCGCTCCAAAGAAGGCACGCCGACGATGGGCGGTCTGTTGATCCTGGTGCCCGTATTCCTGATCACGCTTGGCCTCAACCTGGTGAACCTGATCCGCCCCAGCGCCGAGCGCGTTACGGGCGTCAGCATTTTGCTGCCACTGTTCATCCTGGTCGGCTATGGATTGCTGGGCGGCATAGATGACTGGATCAAACTGCGCAGCAAAGGCGAGGGGCTGTCCATCAAAGCCAAACTCGCCGGGCAAATCGGCCTGGCTGCGATGGCGGCTTTTACGATGTCGCTGGCGGGCAGCGGAACGCATGTTGGCATCCAGTTTGCCAATGAGATTTACATCCCGATCATGGGCATTACGCTGCCGCTTTCGCCCTGGCTGTACATCCCGCTGGTGATCCTGGTAATCGTCGGGATGTCAAACGCGGTCAACTTCACCGATGGGCTGGATGGCCTTGCCGGAACAGTCACGGCCAGTGCTTTTGCCGCTTATGGCCTGGTGTCGTTGCTGCAAGGACAGATTTTCCTGGTACAGTTCTGCTTTATTATGGTCGGGGCGTGCTTTGCATTCTTATGGTACAACGCCGTCCCGGCGCAGTTGTTCATGGGCGACGTTGGCGCGTTGGCGCTTGGCGCAGCCCTGGCTATTGTGGCCTTTATGACTGGACAGTGGGTACTGCTCCCGCTGATTGCTTTTATCCCGGTAGCCGAAGCGGTCAGCGACGTCCTTCAAATTATATTTTTTCGCTGGACGGGCGGTCAGCGTCTTTTTCGGCGCGCGCCGATCCATTTTCACTTCCAACTGGGTGGTTGGAGCGAAACACAGGTTGTACAACGCTTCTGGCTGATCAGCATCCTGTCGGCCATGATCGGTGTGGCGCTGGCGCTGATCAGATAGAAAAAAGATGAGGCCGGAGAGATTTCTCCGGCCTCATCTTTGCAGTAGCGGGGGCAGGATTCGAACCTGCGACCTCCGGGTTATGCATACCACTTCAGCTTTCGCTGCCCCATAAGGGTTTGTGGTCTGGACTTTCTCTTCACCTTTCGGTTATTACACCGTGAAGGTGCCTGCCATTAAGTCTCTACACCTTCTCCAACAATGTTGGAGCTTGG
>DATGFK010000532.1:0-5370 GCA_035309185.1 Aggregatilineales bacterium | reverse complement strand
TATCCTTCCCCAACCCCCTCTTGATGTGGAGTCTTTGGCGCGTCGCTATTCGGCAGTATGCTGCGGAATAATTTTCTAAACCCGCGTCCCGCGTAATTCTTATCCCACAATTGCTGCTATTGGCGGCCATGAGCGCGTTGGGCAGCTTCTTGATTGTTGGGGCAGAGGAGAAGACGCCAGGAATAGATCGGGCAATGGGCGTCCTGTTCCCTGTGTTGGGACTACTGGTTTTACTTGGGCTGTTGTAAACTGCCTGGCGAGATACGTCAGGCTTTCTGTTCATTGCTTACGCAACGGGGAAAACCTTGAGCAACCTTCTCATTCGTCACGTAAAGTCACTTTTGCTGCTGGCAGTATCGAATCCCGAAAGAAACCATCGCTCATGACGCAATTTGATCGCCACGTACAGGTAGGATCTACAGTGAACCTTGTTTGGGCACAGGTTCAGGCTATTGCCCAGGGCGATGGCCTATCTGTCGAGGCTGCTAGAGTTCCACAGTTGCTCATCGCGCATGATGGGAATCTAGCGCACGTCTTTTTCCTCCACCGCCTATGGAATCGTGTCACGGATCTGCGTTACTTTGTCACAAGTACCCAGGTTGTGGTCCAAACACTGCTCAATTCCCCTGATCTTCTTGGCGCACTGAACGCGCTGCCCAAAACGTTGCCGCCGAGTGAAGACATCCAGGTCTTTGAGGCGCGCCTTCAACGTATTGTTACCACATCTGAAACGATGGCAAGGCAGCTTCCCCCAGAACCGGTTTTACCCGCTTTAGACCCTTTGCCAGATTGGCGTGAGGAGTCAACGACGCTGTATCCGCTTAGTTTTCGCGGCATACGTCTTACCACAGTCTTTTTTTCACCATTCTCAGGCGGAATACTCCTGGCTCTCAATTGGCGAAGACTGGGTAAGCCACATCTATTCTGGCCGACGGTGATCGGTTCTTTCGTCCTGGCACTCTTTATCAACATTGCTCTTCTCATTATTTTCTGGGGGCGTATTACTCCAGAAAATTTTGGTGGTCTTACGCTACCGCTTTGGTTCGCCAATTTAGTCATTGCGCAGCTATTCATCGCATGGCAAAGACCCTCCTACCGTGCATGGATCGCCGAGCGCCCCACGCTGACCTTTCCACGCTCTAACGCACAACGCGCATTGTATTATGGCGCTATGTTGACCTCCATCATTATCCTAAACGGCGGCGCCTTCCTGCTTGGGCGACTCGCAACGCCAGTGGTTGCAAACATGCGTCCTGCGCAGACCTACTCTGCTGATGGTTTCACGCTTGTTTATCCAGGGAATTGGACGCTTATTATTCAATCCGATGCACCTGCACAAGTGCAACAAGGCTGTGTCCAAGCCAACATAACCTGTCCTTTCCTGGGACAACGCTTTGACGGTAACGTGTCTCTCATTGTCATGCGCTTTGCTCCACTGAAGAATTTATCGTATTCGATAGCTGCCTTGGACACCAGGATTTGGACTAACTTAAAAACAAAATTCAGCGCCGAACCAATCGACCAGCGGACATTGCAGATTGATGGTCATCCTGCAATACAGCGCACATTCAATTTCTCAACCGTGACAGCAGACTACCGCCAGATTGACACTTTCGTCAAGGAGGACACGGGAGCCGTATTGTTTTTTAATGCGACCATTTCTCGAACGAGCGATACAGATACATCTGCGACCGTAATAGATTCTATCCTCGCCAGTGTCCATTTTGTGCCGATGCTAGACGTTACCCAGAATGTGCAACAAACTCTGTCTGTCCCCTCTGCTACTTCCACGGCCAGTGCTATTGACGCCACACCGACTAGCGCCGATGTGCAAACCAATACCCCATCGTTTATCCCAACGCCACTGTCTATGCCCAACTTTGACGCCCAAGTTACCATCTTGCCGCACGTTACTCCTACGCCGAAAGAGGACGCGCTACCTTCTCCCACTCCCTATCCTTCCCCAACCCCCTCTTGATGTGGAGTCTTTGGCGCGTCGCTATTCGGCAGTATGCTGCGGAATAATTTTCTAAACCCGCGTCCCGCGTAATTGTTATTCCACAGTTGCTGCTGTTAGCTGCTATGAGTGCTTTGGGCAGTTTCCTCCTTGTTGGTGCAGAGGAGAAGACGCGGGGAGTAGATCGGGCAATGGCCGTCCTGTTCCCGGCATTGGGACTGCTGGTCTTGCTTGGCCTGTCATAATCGAACTGTGCTTACAACTCCACCACAAACCCCCGCCCGCCGCGATATAGGCCGCCGTCCACGTTGATGCACAGCCCATCGGCGTAGATCAGTGCTTCGGTGACGCTCTCATCGGCCTGGCCGGTCATCTTGCTGATGGGCGTGTGGCCGTGGACGATCTGCATCCCGCCGAACTTGATGAGCATGGCGCCCGCCACTTCGGGCTTGCCGACAAAAGCGTCGTGTTCGGAAAACTCCTCCAGCAGCCGATCCCAGGCGGAAATGTCTCTGCCGTGCAGCAGAGTCGTGAAATGGTCATTGACCGCCTCAATCGAATCGCCGTGGCGGGCGTAGACGGTCGTGTCGGCGTGCATGAACAGATGTCCGCCGACGTGTACCATCGCCGGGAGGGCCGACAGCCACGCGACGTGTGCTTCTGTCAGGCGTTCGAGATCGGCCTCATTCCCGCCGTTGACCTCCCAGTCATGCTTGAACGTACCGTGCGGCCCGGAGATCACTTCGTCGGGGAAGTGATAGGCCGACAGCAGCAGGGGATCGTGGTTGCCGAGCAGCGCGCCAACGAATCCTTTGGTCTCTTTCGCCTCCCGCTGCAAACGCATGACCAGATCAATCACGTCGATTCCATCTAGCCCGCGATCCACGTAGTCGCCCATAAACCACAGCGTTGCGTCGCGGCCTGTCCAGGCCAGCCTGCTATTGACCAGCGCGGGGCTGCGCAGCAAGGCGATCAGCCTATCGTACTGCCCGTGGATGTCCCCAATAACAAAGAGTGCCATTGTGATTGTTCCGTCCGAATCCATTCAGTAGTCAGGATTGTTGAGACATTCAGGGCTGCAAAAGATAGGCTCGATGATAATAATCCAGGTCAACTGCCAGAACATAGTTGTGCCGTTGAAGGATACGATCAAAGTCCGAGATACGCACTAATCGTCCCGTCCAGGTCATGATGAGTTTGGGCTGATAGTCCACCAGGCTATTTTCAAATGCTTGCGAGGTTAACTCTCCGGAGTCAATTCGGATAAACGAGGTATCAGTCAGATCGGGCGGCGTGAAGCGATTCGCTATTCCCGTAATGACGCCGTCGTCGGTAACAATCGTGTCCGATGGCTGCGTGTTGCTCGTGACAATGTTGAGTTCCCTCGTCTGTGAATCGTTCAGGATGGCGGCCGGTGGCGCCAGTGAGGCCGTTGCCCGACCCATGAGCATGATGATCGTGAACACCGCCGCACCGATAGGAATGAACCTGGATAAAGGCGCCGTATTGATCAAGGTGTACAGGCTAAACGAGAACAGTAGCACTGTGGGGACAGCCAGAAACACGACATGAGACTCCATAAGCGGATGGTAGATGAGCAGCAGGCTGTATGTGGATAACGCCCAAAGGCCCATCATCAATACGGACAATCTCTTATCCTTCTTTTTCCAGACCACAATGCCGGCCAACACCACTCCGAGCAGGGTCAAGCCAATAAGCGAGGATTGGTTTTTGAGATAGCTGACGAACAGTGCTGGATCGGCGCTGGACGTGTTAGCGGCTTGAATGCGCAGTTGCACAACGTCTGCAACCACGTTTGACAATCCGAAAGGCACCGTGATCACCAGCACCAGCAGTAGGGCCGTGACGGCAAAAATGCCACAGCCCTTGATGAAGTCGCGTACGCTTTTGCGTTCGACGAGCGTTGAGAACGTCAAGATGAAAAACAGGGATGGTAGAACTGAGATGTCCGCTTTGATCAGGATAGCGCACGTCACACACAGGGCTGATAGGGATAGGCATCGCCAACGGGCTGTCGTCTGAAAGCGAAACATGGCGGCGAGCGCCAGCACAGAAAATGTCGAGGGCAAGCTGTTGTCGTGGAAGGTCAGGATTTGATCGGTGTAGATCGGGATCAGGTACAGGAGGCTGATGGCGACAAAGCTGAAGACCGGACTCTCTAGCTCCCAGCCCAGCCACACAATCCCCATCAGGCCCGCGAGCGAGTATAAGAAGATCGCGAGACGGCCAGATTCCAGCGTAGAGCCGAATACTGCATACAGCGGGAATGTCGCAACAAAAAAGCCCGGCGGCTGTGAGAGATAGGTTTGTGAATAGAGTGGGTAGCCATGTTGAACCGAATTGAAGGTTGTCAGATAAACGCCTTCATCCCATTCAATGTTTGGATGCGAACGGAGGGCAAAGGCGCAAAGAAAAAGGACGATGCACAGCGCCCCGCACAGCAGGATCAAGGCCCCAGGCGACGGTTTCTGCATGGTTTCTGCACTCCTTGATTTGGATTTTGAACATGCCGACGCTGTTCAAAATTCTGCCCGACATCATAAGCTTTTACCGGGCAGATAAGCCCGTGGCCGTGCTATTCTGTGGCCTGAAACGCTGTTTGCTGCTTCTCCACGAGATTTGCACTTCTTATGTCTATTATTCCAAGTGCTGCGGTCTGGTTACTGTTAATGAGTGATCATTCATGCGTCATAAATCTAGTGAATTAACCCTTACCGTAATCGTGTTGATCGCCGTAACTGTTGCACACGCTGCGTTTCTAAGACCATCGCAGCGCCAGTATCATGCAGACGAGGTATGGTCTGTATGGCAGTTGCGCGGATCACAGCTAGATTACACGCGGGATAGCAATTGGCCGCCCCTGTATTATATTCTGCTGGATGGCTGGCAACGAATGGTGGGCGCTGATCCTATCAGCTTACGCTTACTCTCGTTATTCATCTTTCAGCTTGGTTCTGCCTGTTTATATCGAGCTGTACGCCGAATCAAAAATACTGGCGCCGCGCGGCTGACTGTTCTGGCATTTGGCGCGCTAGCTCTGACGAATTATTTGACAGTTCAGGTGCGTCCCTACGCGCTCTTATACGGGCTGTTTCCGCTGACAATCTGGCTTACCCTGCGCTACTTCGATCATCCAAATATGCGGCGAGCTGGGATACTGGGCCTGGCAATGGCTGCGATGTTTTACACAGGTTATGGCAGTGTTGGCGCGTACTTGATGCTCGGCATTTATACACTGATCGTGTATCAGCGGGCAGTTTGGCGCTGGTGGTTACCGGGCCTGATTGCGCTAATCGCCGCCGCGCCCATAATCTACCAGATTGCACACCTGGCAATTGTGCGGTTGCAGCCATTAGGTGCAATGGCTCTGCCTCCCCTTCTTCCAGGTTTGG
>DATGFK010000531.1:0-2431 GCA_035309185.1 Aggregatilineales bacterium | reverse complement strand
TCTGGCTGTCTACCAGGTGGTTATGCGTCACCAGCGGCCCGACGTAGATGCTGTCCCCTTCCCGGCGGATGTTGGTCAACCTCGGAATACGCGAAACGTCAATGAGCGTGTCCACGTCGGGGCGCTGCCCGCGTTCCAATTCCAGAATGATGTCGGTGCCACCGGCAACCAGCCGTGCGCTACTTCCCCGCTCGGCAAGCGCCTGTAGTACCTCTTCGATGGATGCAACGCTTAGATAATGTTTCCACACAGACATGAGGCAGCCTCGGCTACTACTCGGTTACTACGCTAGAGCTTCGATAAGAAATCCTGAACAGTTTCTTCAGGGGTCAACACCTGGCCGCCCAGGTACAGGCGTAGCGCCTCCTGATGTTTGATCAACCAGGCGTACAGGTCAGCTTCGGTGCGGCCCGGAAACTGGCTTAGCAGGTCGTATTTGCGGATCAGCTCGATCATGGGCATATACACAGTATCGTACCAGCTCTCGACGGCTTCGTCCCAGGGAATATCGTGATCTTGCTCGATCCCCATGAAATACTTATGCACCGAGATGTGTTCCAGAATCTGGCGATAGCGTGCCGGTTCAGTCAGAATGACTTCACTGCCGGGCCGCAGTACGTCCAGATGAGTCTTACGCAGGAACTCTGCATAGCCTTCCTTGATCGCCAGGTCGTCGGCTTTGGTTGTCTCGTCAAACGGCACGGCGGTGGGCAGTTCGGTCACGTAAGCCTCGATGGTTATTGCACCCAACTGGCGCGCCACCGATACCCGGTGGTTTCCATCGCTTACAAAGTAGACATCCCCAACCTTGTACACTTCAATCGGCGGGAAGCCTTCCATCCCGCGCGCCATCGCATCCAGGCGCTGCCAGCGTGAGCGGATGGCGTTGGTACGGGGCAGAAAAGAGCGGGTAAAGTCTTTGTAGCGCCCAACGCTGCCCACAATTTTATCGAGCGGGATGTCTTGCAGCCCCAGGTAGCGCTCGTCGTGCAGGCGCAGGCGCTGCTTGACCTCGTCAAAACTCAACAGGTCAATGGATTTGCCGGTCAACAGCGACCAGAATTCTTGCCAGAAGGCCGACATTCGCGCATGTTGAAAGTTGCGCGCAGATTCAGCGATTGAAACAGGGCTATCCGAGTCCACTACGTGGTTTTCCCTCAATTGTGAACAGTTTCATGGGATTGATGTTGATAACCGTCGTAGTACCGAACTCGGTAACAAATTCGCGTCGGTTATCCCACTTGTCTACATGGCCGTGCAGCAAATAGCGTGGCCGGTAAAGGTTCATGAACAGGCGGAAACTCCTGAAGCCCCGATGTGCCATATCCGTGCGATCGTGGATGTCGCGCGGGGAGGCATGAGTGACCAGCACATCCAGCCCATAGCCCAGTCTCATCCGCCTGAGCAACAGCCGGGGCGCAAAAGCGAGAACCATCCGCAGCATCTGGCCTTCGGTATACTGGATAGGCCCACGATTATAAAGCGGCGATCCTTCCAATCCTGCGAAGGTAATGCCCCGGAAATTCAGCACATGCCGATGCAGGTTATCCCCACCCGGCCATGCTTCCTCATACATCAGGTCGTGATTTCCCCGAACGAAAAGCAAGGGAGTGTTGAGCGTCGAGCTTAGATATTCTAGGTATGGCGCGGGCAAATCCCCACAACTAATGACGGCCTCTACGTCCCCAAACTGTTTCCGAAGGTTTTCAGAATTTTCGAGCTGTGGAAGAGTGTGATCGCTGACGGCCAAAAACTTCATGGGATTATGCCCAATCACTGTTAAACACAAAGTAGGAAAAGATTAAAAGTTCAGAAAAAAATTACACCCGGACTCAGGCCAATTCATCCGTCACGTCCGCGTTGTCGGATTTTGGCACCCACTGCATGGACTTGCCTGTGCCGCCGCGCTGGATCATGATGATTTCTCCCAGGATACTGATGGCAATTTCCTGGGGTGTTTCCGCATTGAGTTCGAGGCCAATCGGGGAATGGACGCGCACAAGCTGATCCGCAGAGATTCCGCGCTCCTCAAGGGCTTTGCGCGTCAGCGCCCAGCGTCGTCGGCTGCCCACCAGTCCGATGTAGGGGACGTTGGTTTGTAACAGCGCTGGAATCAGGTCGAGGTCTACGGGCTGCCCACGAGTTACCGCCGCGATGTAGGTGCGCGGCCCAAGGCTCACACGCTGCGGCACTTCAGACGGTTTGGCGACGACGTACTCGTCCATACTCGGAATATGTTGCGCATTACAGTAATCAGGCCGATCATCACTGACAATGACCCGATAGTGCAGCCACTTGGCGAGTTCTGCCAGGGCTTTTCCGATATGCCCGCAGCCAATGACCACCAGCGTGGTTGGCGTGACAACCGGCTCTATGAATATGTCCGCCGTCCCGCCGCAGATACCGGGATCGCCGGAGGCCAGATCGTGCA
>DATGFK010000530.1:0-4592 GCA_035309185.1 Aggregatilineales bacterium | reverse complement strand
CACGTGATATTCGTCGAAGAAATTCACGTTGTTCTTGATGCACTGCTGGTACAGCGTTTGCAGGATCATATGGCCGGTGCGGTCGGCGGCATGGCAGGCGCGGCGAACCGGCTTACCCGTCTCGTTATTAGTGTGCCCACCAAAGCGACGTTGTGAGATTTTGCCCTCTTCTGTCCGGTCAAAGGGTAGGCCCATGTGCTCAAGCTCAATGACCGCATCAATGGCCTCACGGGCCAGGATTTCGACTGCATCCTGGTCGGCCAGGTAGTCACTGCCCTTGACCGTATCAAAGGCGTGCCACTCCCACTTATCGTCTTCGAGATTTCCAAGCGCTGCGCCTATCCCACCGAGGGCTGCGCCGGTGTGCGAGCGGGTCGGATAGAGTTTGCTGAGTACGGCAGTTTTGGCGCCGCGTGAGGCGTGCAGCGCCGCCATCAGGCCCGCACCACCGGCCCCGATGATTAAGGCTTCAAACTGGTGTGTTTCCATACGAATCGTTTCTTTCTATTGGTCATTGAAGCGTCTAATGGACAAGTGCGGGTTGAGTAATCACCTGGAAGGTGCTGGCTGGAACTGTACTGATCACGGCGAAAGTAGCCACAATGATCAGTCCAAGCGCTGTGCAAAACAACGCAATGTTCATGCCCCGATTGATGATCCTGTCATGAACGTAGTCGTTGACGACGTAACGCAAGCCGTTGAATCCATGCACAATCGCCAGCGCTCCGAGCGACGCATCGTATAACCGCCAGATAAATACCCCGGCAAACATCGTATTCCAGCGCAGGGCGACAAACTCCGGCGCGGTGCCGGAGATATTGGGGCCAAGCGTTGTGCCAACGGGAATGTTGTGCGCCGTGATGTCAAAGACTCCCTGGATCAGATGGATCATTGCGAGGTGGCCGAAAACGAGCGGGATGATGATGACTCCAGATACCCGCATGAACACCCACATGAAGCGATCAAAGCGGCTCGCTTTGCCCTGCTTGGACGCATTAACGCCGGGAATCAACGAATAGATCACTGATACCACGATTCCGGCAGCCAGGATACCGACAATGCCAAGCGCAAAGCGGGCTTGAGTGGAGATCAAGAGAGGGAGTTTCAGATCGAGTCCGGCGGTCTGGTAAAAGTTCATGGTGCCAATGAACATAATCGCCCAGGTTGGGATCAGCAGCACCAAAGTCGCGACCAGGACGACTTTGGCGGCGTAGGCCTGACGGTGCCACCACTGAGGCCTGTAGTCGAACAAGACAATACGAAAACCATTCAGGGCGTGGTAGATGACACAGGCCACCAGGCCAAATTCCCCTATTGTGAACAGGGGACTCTGGTAGACCGCAATCGCTTCTTTATACAGGTCAGGGTAAAACACGGCCCAGGAAGTGTCGATCACGTGCAAGAAAAGAAAAAGCAATGTGCCAAGCCCGCTGATTCGGTGCAGTGCCCAGCTCCACTGTCCAATTTTGCCGCGATAACGCAGCGTTTCTGTTACGGTCAGAACAAGCGTCGCCATGCGGGGATCGCCTCCAATAATTTTGGAAAGAGCAGAACGAACAAAAAAATTATAACACGCGCCTCTGATCCTGCATGATCTTCATGATCCGACTTTCCCGCTCTCCCAACCATCGCGAGCCAGGGCTTCAACTTTTGACATCACTCCGGCGGCCATCTGCTGCTGGTAGGCGACGATCCTGCCCAGTAAAGCAGAGTCGTGAGCCGCCAACAGGCGCACGGCGAGCAGACCCGCATTCGTTGCATTGCCGATGGCGACAGTTGCCACAGGCACCCCACGCGGCATCTGGACGATAGACAGCAGCGAATCCTGCCCGCCCAGTGCTTCGGTGCGGATCGGAACACCAATCACCGGCAGCGGAGTCAGCGCCGCAACCATCCCTGGAAGATGGGCGGCACCACCCGCTCCTGCAATGATCGCTTTGAGGCCGCGCTCAAGCGCCGATTGCGCGTATTCGACCATTCGCTGCGGGGTTCGGTGTGCCGAAACAATGGTCAGTTCAAAGGGCACCCCAAAATCGCGCAGCACTTCGGCGGCTTGCTTCATGGTTGGTAAATCCGAATCGCTGCCCATAATGATGCCCACGACGGGCGCTGGCGGAATAGGAATTACGGTCAATCCAGACAACCGGGGAGCCAGCGCCGCCAATGATTCCCCCACAACTGTAATGTGCCCCATTTTACGCCGCGCCTGGACGTTTTTTTTGTTATACCAGTGGAGGCTGGCTCCTGGGATTTCAAGCGCCGTGTCCAGCGGGCGCAAGGTATCCTCCAGCGTGCCACTCTCTGCGCCTAGAACGTTGACCATGACTGCCGCGCCAACCTTCAAATCGCACGCGCCCAGGGGCAGACCCAGGATCGCGCGAAGATGCTGCTCGAATTGGCTGGTCAGACAGGCTTCGATGGTGAAATGGCCGGTGTTATGGGGACGGGGCGCAATCTCGTTGACCAGGATATCTCCGCCTGGCAGCAAGAACAATTCCACTCCGAAAATGCCTGCGCCATCCAGTGTGGCGACGGACCTGGCCGCAATCTCGGCTGCGTTACGAGCTACCTGCGCCGGGATGGGCGCGGGAGCGAGGACGGTGCGCAGGACACTTTCCTTGTGGAACGTCTCGACCACCGGATAGGTCAGGGTTTGCCCTTCGCGACTGCGAACCACCATCACAGCCAACTCTTTCTCAAAGGGAACCCAGTTCTCGACGTAAAGCTTTTGCCCACTCAAACGCGCTAATCCGGCTTCGAGATCTTGCACAGCCTGGATCGCGGCATTACCTCGCCCATCGTAAGCCAGCAAGCGGGATTTGAGCATGATCGGATAGCCAAAGGCTTCCCCGGCACCCCGAATCGCCTCCACATCGGGCGTATCCCTGAAGGCAGCCACAGGAATGCCCCGCGCGGCCAGGTGAGTTTTCTGCGCCAGTTTATCCTGGATCAGGCGGATGGTGCGCGGCGATGGCTGGACGGAGACTCCCTCGCGTTCCAACACATCAAGCGTTTCCGTTTCGACGTGTTCAATCTCCACCGTGATGACGTCGCAGCCCTGCGCCAGTTCGCGGATTTTGGCCGGGTCACGGAAGTTACCGACGACGTGCCGATCTGCTATTTGACAAGCCGGAGCATCGGGATCGGGATCAAGGACAGCAATGTGCAATCCCATACGGCGCGCGGCAAAGGCCATCATTCGCCCAAGTTGCCCGCCTCCCAAGACACCAATAGTTTGAAATTTCACCGGGTAGCTCACCTATTCCATCAAAGCAAAGGCGCGCACGGGAAATGTGCCAAAGCCTTTGACCTTGACCGGCACGGAGTAAAATTTGAAGGGTCTTCCTTCAGGCACGCTTTCCAGGTTGCACATGTGCTCCACGATCAAAATGTCGGCTCCGAGCAGCGCGGTATGCACGGGGCGACGCATATCGGTGGTGTCATCAATATTGAAAGTATCGATTCCGACCAACGCCGCGCCGCCTGCTTTAAGGGCAAATGCTGCGCCTTCGGTAAGAAAAGGATGGCCCTCAAAATATTGGTCAGTCTTCCAGTGCCGTGCCCAACCGGTTTGCACCAGGACTGCCTTGCCGCGCACATCCACGTCCGCAAAGCAGCGTTCGTCAATAGCACGTCCGGTGTTCTGCGGCGGGCGGATCAGCACGCCGGGGAGATCGGCCAGAGCTTCCAATTCCAAGCCTGCCAGGTCAACGCCGTCGGCAAATCGGTGAAAGGGCGAATCCAGGTACGTGCCGGTATTGGCAACCATCTCGATCTTGCCGATCTGGAACTCAGTCCCCGGCGCGTAGGTTTTGCGGGAGTCCTCGCGCGAGAGGTAATCGCAGATGATCGGCGCAGGCAGACCCTTATAAGTGATCAGGCCATCTTCGACGGTGTGGCTCAGGTCAATCAGTTGAGGTTTTGCAGACATTTTAGAAATAAATCCTATAGACTATGCAGGCTATTTAAGCGACCATTGTAATCGGATCTATTGCTCGACCACTAATCGAGGATTTGCAAGTTGAACACAAGCAGTCTGAAAGACATATTGAGCACCAAAAGCTCTATCACAATTAATGCTCCTGCCGCAAAAGTTTGGCAAGCGCTGACAACCCCCAAACTGATCAAGCAGTGGTTTTTTGGTGTGGACACGCTGACAGACTGGAAAGTTAACAGTCCGATTATCCACAAGGGCGTATGGCAAGGCAAACCGTATGAAGACAAGGGGATCATCGTGAAGTTCGACCCGCCCACGTTGCTCGCCCATACGCATTGGAGCGCATTTTCCGGTCTACCAGATCGCGCCGAAAACTATCAAACTGTCACCTGGGAACTATCGGAACACGACGACCATACCGACCTGGTGGTCGCGGAAGTCAACCTTCCAAGTGAGCAAGCCAGGACTGTCTCCGAACAAAGCTGGAAGACTGTGCTTAACGCACTCAAGGAGGTTGTTGAAAAATAAGCAGGTGCAGGCAGTTTTGCCGCTGTGAACTTTAGGCCAAGCCTTGATTTTCCGGTAGAAGCGTGTACAATGTCGCATAGTTACATCGGGGCGTGGCGCAGTTTGGCTAGCGCGCTTCGTTCGGGAC
>DATGFK010000529.1:0-3339 GCA_035309185.1 Aggregatilineales bacterium | reverse complement strand
TTCATTGGCAATGTCGTGAAGTGCCGCCCACCGGGCAATCGCGATCCGATGCCAGCCGAGGTTGAAACCTGCACCTCGAATTACCTGTTTCGCCAGATCGAGGCCATCAATCCCAAAGTGATTGTCACCCTTGGCCGTTATAGCATGGCCCTGTTCTTTCCAAAGGGGAAGATTACACAAATTCACGGCCAGCCCAAGAAAGAAAAAGGCCGCTACTACCTTCCGCTGTTCCATCCGGCTGCGATCTTGCGCAATATGAGCCTGAAACCCCAGGCCGAAGCGGATTTCAAGAAGATACCTGAACTCCTGGCCCAAATCAGTAAAGCGTCGAGCGATCAGCCCGAGGATGAACCGCCAAAGCTAACGCAGATGAGTTTGTTCTAGAATCCAGAGGGATATGCCGGTTAGTCTCCCGCCCGCCTTTTCCTTCAGCCAATCGAGTCTGCAAGATTATGCCGATTGTGCTCGAAGATTCCAGTTGCGTTACCTGATGCAGCAGGAATGGCCCGCGCCCGCTGCGGAGCCACTGGGCGAGGTGGAGCAGGCGGACAGCCTGGGAAGGCGCTTCCACCGCCTGCTCGAACGTCACTTCCTGGGCCTCACCATCGAACGCAGCGCGCTTGACCCAGCACTGTTGGCCTGGTGGGACGCTTTTACCGCCCATCCGATCCCTGGACTGCCCACAGCCGTGCGCCACCCCGAAGTAACGACGACGGCGGAGATCGGCGGGCAGCGGATGCAAGCGACTTACGATCTGCTGGCCTACGACCCTGGCGGCGAAGTCTGGATCGTGGATTGGAAAACGGCAAAACGCCGCCCAACGCAGAATTGGCTGGATCATCGCCTGCAAACGGTACTTTACCCGCTGCTCCTGATCGAATCAGCGCGCCAACTGCTTGGCTATGAACTGAAGCCCGAACAGGTGCGCCTGGTATACTGGTTCGCCACGGCTCCAGGACAAAGCGAAGTTTTTACCTATTCGGCGACCCGGCGGGATCAGGATCGACACACGATTGAGAGCCTGTTGCAAAAGCTGTTGAGCACCGATTCCTCAGTCTGGCCGCTAACGCTGGACACGGGCCGCTGTCACCTGTGCCAGTATCGCTCATTGTGTGACCGTGGTAAGCTGGCCGGGCGCTTCGACGAAGGGGACGACGAGGAGACAGCCAGCGTCGGCTTCGGCAATACTGACGCGCCCCTGCCTGCCGACGATTACGTGTTATGATGGATTGTTATGGCTGAACCAACCGATCAACTGCGGCAGCTTTCCTGGCAGGAACCGCTTCAAGACCATCCCGACGAAATGTGTGTTGCGGCCTGCGGTGGCGATGTGCTCCTGGCGGCGATTCTGGCCCGGCGCGGCTTTACCGATCCCATTCGGATACGCGCCTTTTTCTCGCCCGAACTGTACATTCCCGCCGCGCCCGAACAACTGCCAGACCTGGCGCGCGCTTCAGACACGTTAAAGCAGGCCATTGCCTCCGGCAAACATCTGCTGATCTGGGGCGACTTTGACGTGGACGGGCAGACTTCCACTGCCCTGCTGCTCGACGCGCTGAAGCGCCTGGATGCCACGGTCAGCCATTATATACCGCAGCGTGGCGGCGAATCGCACGGGATTAAGCCGGACAGTTTGCAGCGCCAGGTCGAGGAAAAGCGCCCTGACATCCTGATCACCTGCGACACAGGCATCAGCGAATTTGACGCCTTTGAGTATACGAAAAGCATCGGGCTACCGGTCATTGTGACCGATCACCACGAACTGGCCGATCATTTACCCGATGTTTTGGCGATCATTAACCCTCACCGGTTGCCAGCACACCATCCGCTGGCAAGTTTGCCGGGGGTGGGCGTTGCCTACAAGCTGATGCAGCATTTGTATACGTCTTTGGGCCGTGAACGTGAACTGCCTCGTCTGCTCGATCTTGTCGCCCTGGGGATCATTGGGGATGTGGCAACGCAGACCGATGACACGCGCTACCTGCTTCAGCTAGGTCTGGAACGGCTGCGGATGGCAGAGCGCCCTGGCTTGAAGGTGCTTCTCGAAACCGCGAACCTTTCGCCCGCCGGGCTGACCGGGGAGCGGATCGCCTATCAAGTGGCGCCGCGCCTCAACGCAGCGGGCCGCCTGGCCGACGCGGCCCTGTCTGTCGAACTGTTGACCACGCACAATATGGCCCGCGCGCGGATTCTGGCGCAGCAGCTTGAAGGGCTGAATGAGGCGCGCAGACTCCAGACCCGGCAGATTGAACTGGCTGCCGAAGCCATGATCGCCGAGGATTCGTCACTGCTGGAAGGCGCCGCCCTGGTACTCTATCGCCAGGACTGGAATCCTGGCATATTAGGGATTGTGGCGGCTCATCTGGCCGAACGCTATGGCAAGCCGGTGGTGATGCTGGCTGGCGAAGCCGGAGGTATTGCGCGGGGGTCGGCGCGGGCCGCCAGTGGCTATGACCTGGCGCACGTACTCAACGACCAGGCCGACATTCTGCGGACGTTTGGCGGGCATCCGGGTGCCGCTGGACTGTCACTGGAAACGCAGCATATCGAGCGTCTGCGCCAACGTCTTTGCGAACGTTTTGCCCTACCGGGCCTGGTTCCGGAGCGGCAGCTTGCCATTGATGCTTTTGTAGAGTTTGATCAGTTGACGCCTGACCTGGCTCATCGGCTGGAACGGTTGGCTCCTTATGGTGAAGGAAATCGCCCGCCTGTCCTGGCAACGCGCCGGGTACGCCTGGCCCATGCTGCCATTGTCGGGCGCGATAGTGCGCATCGCCGCCTGACGGTCGAGGACTCGGCAGGAAACCAGCAGGTGGTTATGTGGTGGCGCAGCGCCAGCGAAAGCCTGCCCGATGGCCTCTTCGACATCGCTTACAGCGCCAGTATCAATGAGCGCCAGGAGTTGCAGGTTGCGCTGGAAGGCTACCGTCCGATTATCGAAGCGCCAATTGCCGTCGAAGCCCCGCTGCAAATCGAAGATTGGCGCAACGAAAGCGATCCGCATATCCGGCTGGCGACGATCCTGGCTCACGCGCCCGATGCCCAGGTGTGGGCCGAGGGTTTCTCGCGCCAGGAACATCCAGACTGGAAGCGCCGCGCCGAACTGGAGCCGGGCAGCACGCTGATCATCTTCTCAATTCCACCCGATCCCTCCAGTGTACGGGAAGCCTTGCGGCATGTTGAGCCTCAAACCGTCCACGTGTTTTCAAACCTTCCGCCCATTGCCAGTCTGGATACCTTCCTGGCTCAGCTTGGCCGCGCCGTCCAGAACGTCATCAGCAACCACCAGGGTGTGACCCAACTCGGCATTCTGTGTGGGGCCACCGCGCAATCGGCCCA
>DATGFK010000528.1:0-3528 GCA_035309185.1 Aggregatilineales bacterium | reverse complement strand
GGCGGTTCGGGTAATCTCAAAGATACTTTTTATATCCGTTTAGCGGATCTTCTGCGCCAAAGAATATATTGCTTCAAGGCCGAAAGGTTGAATTTGGCATATGCTGAAATTGCAGCAACCGATATCTTAAAAACTAATGCCGAGAATTTGCCACAAGTCTTACATCAGCTTCAGACGACAAACCCCGAACTCTTCAAGAAATTCAATGGCTTCGTTAGTACAATATTCCCACAAATTAAACAAGTAACTGCGCCCTATACCAATCAAAATGTTGTCCGCATTTTCATTTTCGACAATGACACCCTAACACGAGATGATCTGTCGATTGATCTTGCAGACAGTGGCACAGGAATCGGCCAAGTTTTGGCGATGTTGTATGTGGTTCTAACGGCGGATCAGCCACAGGTTATCATTATTGATGAGCCACAGAGTTTTCTTCATCCAGGAGCTGTGCGAATACTTTTCGAGATTTTACGACAGCGATTTTCACAGCACCAGTACATTGTCACAACACATTCTCCCACAGCTATTGCGTCCGCTGCTCCTCAGAGTCTCGTGTTGGTACGAAAGGTTGGAGCGGAAAGCAGGGTTGAAGTTGTTGATGCCGCTGAAGCCGAGAGCCTCCGTTCGTGTTTGCTTGAGCTTGGGGCGCGGCCATCCGATGTTTTTGGATATGACCAAATCTTATGGGTCGAAGGCGCGACAGAAGAACGTTGTTTCCCACTCATCGTTGAAAGAATTCTACGGCAGCCCATGCTAGGCACTGCAATTATCGGCGTGGCTGAAACAAGTTTGTTTGATAAGAAGAATTCCAACGTTTTGGTTCGAATTTACGAGCGCCTAAGCCGTGGACGTGGATTGATACCACCATCAATAGGTATTATTCTTGACCGAGAAGCACGTTCCGACGAACTTATTGCGAAGTTGGAGGCCAATGGCCTATCGTTTCTAGCCCGAAGCATGTATGAAAACTACCTCCTGAACAGTAGCGCAATTGCTGCAACACTCGGTTCGATTAAAGAGCTAGAGGGCTTAGCAATTTCACCTGAAAAGGTAAATGAATGGCTGGAGGAGCATAAATGGGAAAAAGACTTTATCAAGCTCAACCCAAACACAGAGAGGCACGAGTCTGACTGGCTAAAAAACGTACACGGCAAGAAAGTATTGGATGCCTTATTTAACGAATTGTCTGGAAATCGGCTGAGATACGAGGGTAATGAGGTTGAATATGGTCTTAGCCTCACTACGTGGCTTATTGAAATTTCCCCAGACGAATTGCAGGAAGTCACTGACCTGATCTTGAGCAAATTAAACATTCTCAACGACGTGGGTTAGTCTTCCCTACTGTCCTGCGGTTGACCCAACTTCGCAACCAGACCCAGCCTCGACTCAAATCACCAGCGTATCCCTGACTCCTGGCCTGCCACCCTGCTGCTGGATCAGCTTGGCGACGAGTCCCGTCCAGCCGGTTTGATGGCTGGCGCCCAGGCCCACACCCGTATCGCCGTGAAAATACTCGTGGAACGGGACGTAATCGCGCCAGGCGGGATCGTTCTGGAACAGCGCGTTGTCGCCAAAGACCGGGCGACGCTTGCTAGAGTCGCGCAGGAACAACGCGATCAGGCGCCGCGAAAGGAAATCGGCGGTCTGCGTCAGCGTGAGCAAATTGCCGCTGCCCGTGGGGCACTCGATCTTGAAGTCGTCGCTGTAATAATGGTGGAACTTCTGAAGCGCCTCGATCAGCAGATAATTGATGGGCATCCAGATCGGCCCGCGCCAGTTCGAGTTGCCGCCGAACAGCCCGCTGCGTGATTCGCCCGGCTCATAGCTGACCGTATGATCCATGCCGTCCAGGGGCAGGACGTAGGGTGATTGGGCGTAAGTTTTGCTCAGGGACCGCACGCCGTAATCACTCAGGAATTCGGCGGGATCGAGCGCACGTTTGAGCAGCAGTTTCATGCGATGGCCGCGCACCAGGGCCAGCAAATGCCGCTCGCCAGCGCCCGTGACCTGCCAGCGCGAAACCAGCGAAGCATATTCGGGCATATTCGCCAGGAACCATTCCAGGCGCGCCTTAAAGCCGGGCAGCGCATCCAGCACCTTCGGCTCGATGGTCTCCACCGCGAATAGCGGGATCAGCCCGACGATGGATCGCAGCCGCAGCGGATAGTACGCCCCGCCCGGCAAATGCAGCACGTCATAGAAGAACTCATCTTCCTCGTTCCACAGGGGAATGCCCTGCCCACCGATGTTGTTCAGCGCACCCGCGATATACAGGAAATGCTCGAAGAACTTGGTGGCTATGTCCTCGTAGACCGGGTTATGCAGCGCCAGTTCCAGGGAGATGGTCAACATGTTGAGCGTAAACATGCCCATCCAGGCGGTGCCGTCGCTCTGCTCGATCCGCCCGCCGGTAGGCAGTTCGGCGCTGCGATCAAAGACTCCTACGTTATCCAGGCCCAGGAAGCCGCCCTGGAACACGTTGTTGCCTTCGGAGTCCTTGCGGTTGACCCACCACGTAAAGTTGAGCAGCAGCTTGTGAAAGACACGCTCCAAAAAGGCCAGGTCGCCCTGCCCGCGCTGTCGGGAATCGATCTTATAGACCCGCCAGGCGGCCCAGGCAAAGACCGGCGGATTCACGTCGCCAAAATTCCATTCGTAGGCGGGAATCTCGCCATTGGGATGCTGATACCACTCTCGCAGCAGCAGCACAAGCTGATCTTTGGCGAACTGCGGGTCTACCAGGGCCAGCGGAATGCAGTGGAAGGCGGTGTCCCAGGCCGCGAACCAGGGATACTCCCACTTATCAGGCATGGAAATGATGTCGTGGGCGTTGAGATGGTTCCACTCCCAGTTACGCCCGTGTTTGCGCTCCGGCGGAGGCGGCGGTTGGGCGGGATCGCCCTTGAGCCAGTCCTCCACGTCGTAGTGATAAAGCTGTTTTGACCACAGCATTCCCGCGATGGCCTGCCGCTGCACGAGCTTCGTATCGGCGCTGGCCTTTGGCGGCTGGATGGTGGCGTAATATTCGTCGGCCTCTGTCTGGCGCTGCGCGAAGAGGGAGTCGAAGTTAGCGAAGGCATCCCTCACCCCCTGCCCCTCGCCCGCGGACGGGCGAGGGGAGATCGGGCTGGGCGCGCCCGCTGATTCCCCTTCTCCCATTCCGATGGGAGAAGGGGTCAGGGGTTGAGGGACTCCCGCCTTTGTCAACCTCAGTCGGATCGTTGCCGTCTGGCCCGCGCCGATAGACAGGCTATAGTGCGCGGCGGCCTTGGTGCCGACCTGTTGCGGGACAGTCACATCTTGCTCCCCATTCACAATCGCCCGATGGAAGGCATCTTTCACGTAAGGATCCGTCGGATCATCAATTCCATATAGGCGCTTCCGGTTGTCCTGATTCTCGGTAAAGAGCAGTCTTTCCGCGCCTTCCGCGTATAGAAGATATTCCCCTAGATTGAAGTGCCGGGCACGAATCGACGTTCCATTGATGTTGGATGCGTTGAAGTCTAGCCTATCCAGCACGGGGAC
>DATGFK010000527.1:0-8274 GCA_035309185.1 Aggregatilineales bacterium | reverse complement strand
CCATCTGAGGAAGTGCCAGATCAACGAGGATGAGCGTGGGCGACATTTCTTTCAGCATTTCCAGGGCTTCTTCACCGGAACTGACCCCCTGCGCCTGGATACCATGATACGCGAGAATATCTCGCATCAATTCCATTCCGTGCGGTTCATCCTCAATCACCAATACTTGCCATTCCTTCAGTGCTACTGACACTATTTTCTCCTTATATCCCGATTAGCGTTCCCTAGAGTCGCAGTATGCGAGAAATATTCTACGAAACGTTACTTGTTAGTATTGTTTTGACCAGGTGGAGGCGTAGTCAGGGGTGTTGGCTCGGCGGTCTTTTCTGGTGCTGTGGTGGGCTTTTTGTCCTTGGTAGCGGGTATCTGTCTCACTATACTACCCAAGATCACTTTCAATGTGTCAAAAAATGTCAGGACATCGATGGGCTTAGTGATATACCCGTCAAATCCGCTTGCCAATGCCTTTTCTCTATCACCTACCATTGCATACGCTGACAGTGCAATGACCGGTATAAGCGCGGTTTTGGAGTTATTTCTGATTGCTGTAAGGGTTTGCCAGCCATTCATGTCAGGCATAGCAAGGTCGCATAGCACGAAGTTGGGCGTAAAATCCTTGAGAGCTTCGATTGCCTCGAAACCATTCCTCGCTGTTCTAACCGTCATTTTCTGCCATCGTAGTGTGGCGACTATGACTTCCAGGTTGTCCGGCTCGTCCTCAACGACTAAAGCCTGCCAGGGCAATCCCTGATTTCCGTTTTCCATAGTGATCTCTCGATTGGCCTTTCTTAGCACGGTGCTATATTGTTGGCTTCGACATCTCGGCGACAACCAGGGGAAGTTCAACCAAGAAGGTGCTACCAACATCTAGCGTGCTGGTGACGGAGATTTTGCCTCCCATCAGGCGGACCAGGTTGCGTGTGATCGCCAACCCCAGTCCGGTGCCTTGATAAGGACGAGAATAGCCACCCTCTACCTGGCGAAATTCTTCAAAAATAGTGTCCAGCGCATGAGGAGGAATACCAATACCTGTATCTTTGACGCTGATGAGCCACCTTTGAGCGGCTGTGTCGGGCCAAACCTTCAAGGATATCGATCCTTCTCGCGTGAACTTAATGGCATTTGAAACCAGGTTCACAATCACCTGTTCGAGACGCTGCTCGTCGCCAACGAGCGACTCCGGTAAAGTGGGGTCGACACTCTTCTCAAATATCAGGCTGTTTTGCACTGCCAGGCTTTCCATCTGTTCTGTCAGGTGGTCAATCAGTAAATGTGGTGCGAACGGTTTTTGCTGTACCTCGACTCTGCCCGCCTCAATACGCGATAGATCAAGCAGGTCGTTGATTAGCAGCAACAAACGCGAACCATTTTCTTTCAGGCGCGACACCTTGGTCGTTTGTTGCTCGTTGAGCGGCCCAAACATCCCGACCAGAAGTAAATCGCTGAACCCCAGGATAGCGTTGAGCGGCGTGCGGAGTTCATGGGATATAGCAGACAGAAATTCTGATTTTAGCCGGACACTCTCTTGGGCTAGTGCATTGGCGGCCTTCAACTCTTGCTCTGAACGGCGCACTTCATCGGTACGCTGCTGCATCTCCTGGATCGTGGTGCGTAACCGCACGACCATTGTGTTAAACGAATTGGCGAGTATTGCAACCTCGTCGTGGCTGCGTATGGAAGCTGTCTGGGACAGATCGCCCTGAGCAGCCCGTTCTGTCGCGCTGGTCAGGATGCGAAGTGGTTCCGTAAGGGTACGGCTGAGCAGAATGGAGACGACTATTCCAGTCAAGCTGGCGACTAACGCGACGAGCAAGCCTTCATCGCGCAAGGTGATCATCTTCGCTTCAAGTGGCGCCGTGGACAGACCGATCCGAAACGCGCCGATGGTCTGCCGTCCTAATACAACGGCTTTCCCAGCTAAAAGCTGGTTATCTTGCCAATTAAAAACAGTAGTGGGGCTATCCACTAGATTCTTTCCGGAGTCATCTACTGCCCCGATCAAGGGACTATCCGGGGAAAATGCATCCGCCAGGACATGCCCCTGCGCATCATAGACCCAGCCGGCAACAATGGCTTTGGTCGTGCCCAGTCCACCGATCAGATTTTGCAAGCTGGTAAGCTGCAACCGGTAGAGAAGATCTGCGCCGGATGCCGTCAGGCTGTCGAGCAGAAGTTCCCCTTGCTGCTCCAGGTCTGTTCGGAACGTTGCTTGCTCGCGGCGAATGGACAGCAGAGTAACGGCACCGACCGTGAGCACGATCATCACGGTCATCACCAGTGTCAGTTTGATGGCCAGCGGCCACGTTGCCCGATTGATCATTGCTTAGAATTCCTCAACGTTGTTGGCTGATACACGCTATTGCGTTAGTTTGTAGAGTTCCCGCATACGAGCTAGTGCGGCTGCGGCACCGTCTGGGAATTCGTCGAACTTCGTCGTTTTCTCAAACTGCGTAAGTATCGCCTGTCCAGCGCTTGTACTGTCCATTTTAAGCAGCGTCGCTTTGATGCTATCAACTACGCTTGACTCCAGATCGCTGCGTACCATCGCAATGTGCCGAGGCACGGCTTCGGTTTCACCCAGAACCACCAGGGTCTTCTTGCCATCAGCGGAGAAAGCATTGAACGTCGTGCTATTGACAGCGCCAGCCGGCGTTTTGCCGCTGAGAACCCACTGAATAATGTCCACATCGTTGTCAGGTCTGACGAAAATATAGCCGACCTCATTGCTGGCGACCGGAGCATCCACTGAAGGCTTCTCAACTATCTGCAAGCCCGCCGCAGCGAGGTAAGCTTTGGGCAGCATGTAGCCCGAAGTGGAAGTTGGTTCTTCCAGGGCAAGCATTTTTCCTTTAAGATCGCCAATGGATTGGATATTCGAGTCAGTGCGCGCGAAGAGGATCGTGCTATAAATTGCAACTCCGCCTTTCCAGCGTCGCAGGATTGGTTTTACGCCAGCCTGGTCCACCTCAATCATAGCGGGGTACGGACTGTCAAAGATCAGATCGATCTCGTCTTTCTTGAGCCATTTGATCATTGTGTCAAAGTCCGGCGCGATCTTCACAGCCCCGGCGGTGTAGCCAGCGTCGGCAAGACTGGCGGCAAGGTAATCAGCCAGCGGTTGAAACTTAGGAATTGTTGCGCTAGGGCTGCTGGCAATTTCGCCAATGGTTAGCGTTTTCCCGGCTACACTTGACGTCGCCTGGGTCGTAGGCGCCATTGTAGCTGCTGCTGGATTGGCGTTCGTAGTTTGTTTCGTGGCCGTTGCGGGGGTCGGAGTTGCCGACGAGCAGGCTTGGAGGAAGATTGATAATGTGGAGAGCACGATTGCGACCAGGTGTCGTTTGGACATGTGCGGCTACCTCTCTTCTTGCTGAAGCGTATTGTGTGAAACTCTCCAATATTTCAGGTGGCTCACGAGGCGTTTCGGGTATTTGTGCTCGACATCCCTGAGATTTCGGGACAGCCTCTTCGGACAATCCGAATGTATAATTCAGCAAAGTAGGGCGCAGAGAGTTCCCATTGTTCTCGCTTGAAGGTTACCGCACGAAAGTGCGGAATAGTACGTCCAAAAGCAATGCGGACATTTTGCAACCTACCTCGCCATTTAGGCAACAGGCGAAAATACAAACCCGAAATACTTCAACTATCATTATCATGTAATCTTCTGGGGGTGTCAAATGGAGCGCTTCCAAGCCACACGGGGGAATGTGCGGCACAAGGTTCAGTAGCGGGTGCAGGGCAAACTCACCAAACGGTGGTGCAGGCGCCTGGCGCGGTCTGGAAAAGATCACCGCCAGTGATGCCGAGGGCTGGTTTGCTCGTGCTGGCTTTTCCCTCTCACACTCCTGCCAGCGTCTACCATAACTCTGTGATTTTCTCGGAGTTAAGAACAAAAAAGACCGCTCGCCTGCGCCCTTGAACATGAATTCGCTTGTGATGCAGTCATTCTTCGCCGCGTTGTTTAATCATTTGCCTTATCAGGCGGTTCATACGTCGCACTGAAATGCAAAATTCCTTAGCCAGATCCACTGCCCGCTCACCGGCCATATACCGATCATAGATTTCCTGGTTGCGTTGCTCTTTTTCGGCTATCATATCGTTGACTGGCGTAGTTGACTCCACTTCACCTCGATAGAGTAGCTCCAAAATCCGCTGAACCGCCTGCGACATGAAGGCGACGGATATGTTCTCAAGGCCCGCCGGGAGCACTGCAAATTTAATACCAAAGTAGTATGTTGATAAATATTGCCGATGCCACCAGAACTCGCCAGCATTCTCCGCAGCCGCACGCGAGAACTTTATTTCGCTGGCTGAAGATTGGGCTGAATGCGCAGCCACGCAGGATTTGGGCAGGCTGAACAACCATGAATTTTGTGCTGTTACAGGCGTCCTTCCTGCCCGACCGCTTTCAAGTGCTGAACGACCTGTTTCACGTCCTGCGCACGATCTTTCTGACAAACCAGAATCGCATCGTCGGTGTCGACAATCACGACGTTTTCCATACCGATGGTCACGACCATTTTGTCACTCACAATCAGAGTGTCGTGGGTATCGATATTCAGATGTTGATCAGAATTGCTGCGCATGGCATTCCCATGATCATCGTGCCGAAGTACCGCGAACAGCGTTGCCCAGTTGCCAACGTCAGTCCAACCAATATCAACTGGGATGACGACCACATTAATGGCCTTCTCCATAATGGCATAATCGAGAGAAAGCTTGTTAACGGTCTGCCACTTGTCGTCAACATCATTTCTGCCGGTAAGCATGTACCTAAATATCGAGTCCATTTCAGGCTGCTGCCGGGCAAATTCGTCTATTGCCCGCGAAGTCTGCCAGATGAACATTCCGGCATTCCAACTATATTTCCCTGAAGCGACAAATCGGGTAGCAGTGGTCTCATCAGGCTTTTCCGTAAAGCCTATAGACTTGTATACGGAGAATTCTCCGCATTCGTCGAGGAGATTTCCCCGTTGAATATAGCCAAAGCCTGTAGCTGGATAGAGTGGTTCGATTCCCAGCGTTACGATAAGCCCCCGAATGGCGTAGTTATGGGCAGCGCGAAGGGCACAGATGAAACGATCTTCATTGGCGATGTGATGATCAGCCGAGAGAACGGCAACCACGGCATCTGGGTCACGGCTGTGAATGGCATACGTCCCCAGGCCAGCCGCCGGGCCGCTGTCTCGGCCTTCAGGTTCTATGATGAAATTATCTACCGGGATTTGTGGCGTGCTGTCCCGAAGGAGCGGCGCAAGGCTCCGCCCGGCCACCACAAAAATCTGCTCTGGCGGAATCAGACCCGACAGCCGATCAACCGTGACCTGGAACATTGTTCGGTCTTCCGTGAGAGCAAGCACCTGCTTGGGATGCTCACGCCTGCTCAACGGCCATAACCTCGTGCCGCCTCCACCTGCCATGATCAGCGCGTATAAGTGTCGCATCCGTCGAAACTCCTTTTCTTAGGCCTAATCATTTCAATTCATTGTTTGCCTGCGGGTGTAGCCGTTGGAATGAATGCCCGATATGGCGCCAGGAGCAAATGGGTCAAATGGCTGGCGATCATCGTTTTGAGCGCCTGGGCTGTATCGGGAGTAGACAGGAGCAGGAAATTAGCAATTTGCGTCAGATGCCAATCCTGAAAAGGCGAACGGTAGGCTGCTTTGAAAGCATCTAGCGCTGCCTGATCCGGCGAAGCATAGTTTAGCAGCACAAAAAACCCTGCGGTCCCGTCCGAATCAATCCCAAACTGAACTTCACTTCTGGCCTTCCAATTGGCGTTGGGGGCAGCAACCATCTGGACATCGGTCATCGGAACGCCAACAGATCTAAGGTAACTCATCACGGTGTTGGTATCCGATGTTGGCAAAGGCACTAACTTCTGTTGAGGCAGCGGTTGACTCCTTACGATGAGAGAAATGACGACGCAGATGGCTGTGATAGCTGTCGCCGCCAAAAGGATAATTCGCCGCGGTCGCATCATCCAGTCGAGAGAACGTTGGCTCAAGTGAGATGTGAGAACTTCGGCATCACGCTGTTCCCTGCTCTGGTGGATTGGTCGTGCCGTTGCCGCCATACACGGAATTGTTGATAGCCGTTTTGCGGATGCGTGTACGGACTCCAAACGATCGAAGGGATCGATAGCGTGCCGCAAGTCCCAGTCTTTACGGATACGATGTGCCGTGCGCCGTTTGATCTCTTCCTTGAGCGATCTTCCATAGGTTGGGTTCATAGATCGCTCACTCGGTCACTCTGGTGATTGGAGCAGTAGCAATGGCGCCATCCGTGGCCTGAATGACCACGGCAATTGGACATAGGGTTAAGTCTGCCTTTTGCTGAGACAGTAAAGGCTGAAATTTGAAAACGTTAGGATTGTCCGGGTCTGGATTAACAGGCGACGGCGCGCCACCGATGCCTGTACCGACAGCCAGGTTGGTACTACCCGTCAGATTCGCAACCAGCTCGTCAGTATTGCCGACAACCCATAATCCGGTCAGGTTCTGCGACGGAACGGCGATACATTGTGCGCTGACGATTTCGATCGTATGTCCCTGGGTCAAGGTATCGTGTTTGGCCCCCAGACTCCCCGCGATCACCCCATAGACACGTTGAGCGCCGAGCCCGACGAGCGTCACGGCGACGATCACTACTAACGACACGACCGCGAGAACCAGCGCATATTCGACCTGTCCCTGTCCACGACTCCGATATCGAAGTCCTTTGCCCGTCATGTCCATTTTCTCCATCTCCGCTTGTTCCATGTGCAGCCAGTTCCGGCTGTGATACAGGATTTAGGGATAATTCCTGGGGAGCATGAGATAGTGAAAATTTCGTTTTGCATGGCGCTTACGATATCCGGCGCCATACCCAATAGAATCCGCTTCCATAGACAGTATCCACTGGAATCTTGGCAAGCAGTTCATAATTCCTGTTCGTCTTCAAATCTGAGGCGATGGCGTTGGCAACGTCTGCACTCGGCCCAAAGCGCAGCACCACCAGATCCCAGTAACGCTCATCGAGGGCAGCCTTGTAGGCAGCTACCCCTTGCAGGTATTTTCCAGATTTATCCGTATAGTCGAACCAATACAGGTTGTTCCACTGCCAGAATCCGACGATGTCTTGCAGATAGTAGCGTGGTACTTCGGACTCTTCGGCTAAAATACGGCCACTCGACCTGACTTGCGTGCGCAATACGTTGATGAGACCCGTGCTATCTGTCCACTCGGCATAGAAGCCCTGAGCAGTGGCTACACCGGTGTTCAAAAACAGCAACAGGATTGCCACGCCGACCAGCCAGCGCTTGCGGAAGTTTCCTTCCGCTCCATAGCCTGCCAGCCGTCCCAAAGCGTAACCTGCCAATGGCGCGGCGAACAAGAAACTAAAGGCCATGTGCTTATGCATTGAGGTGATTTCGAGCTTGTAGATGTGGTAGGCTGGCGCGAGGAAGAATGCACCAAAGAATATGAGTGCCAGCACGGGCATTTTGCGGGCTAGAAGGAATAGCCCCAACGCTGCCAGGACTCCCACACCGCCGAGCCAGATGACGGCATTGGCGATAAGCGCTGTGCGAGGGGTGAGCATCATGGCAACACGATTGGTCGTAGTAAAGGCAATGCCAGTTCTTATATCCGCGTTTAGGGTGAGCACTGTCGCGACGCAAAGACAAAAGATCGCCAGCGCCAGGCCAGTGTGCAGGATCGCTTGCGGTAAACCGTCGTGCTGTAAGGTTTGCCAGAACAGAAGCGCCAGGATCGGCGGAACAAACAGAAGCGCCGCATATTTTGAGGCAACCGCAACGAAAAGGATCAGGCCAATCGCTGGTACAGTTAACAGCGGCAAACCCTGCGAGTTTCGTACCGCGAGCGCCATAGCTAGTGCCAGGAGCGCAACGCATAGCGCATCGTAGGTTGCAAACCATCCCAGAAAGATCACGACGCCCTGCACTGCAAACAGCGCGGCGGCAAGCAGAGCGGTGTCATGCTGGAACAATTGACGGGTCGTCCAATACACCATAACCGTCGCAAAGAGCATACAAGCCAGGCTGAAAGCCCGCGCGGCTGCCAGCCCACCAAGCGTATCTAGGGCACCAGCTACCAACGGGTAGAAAAAGGGTGTACCCGATAGATAGGTGCCATAAGGTTCTTGAACAATTGGCCCGCCCCGAAGCTGATTGAAATACGCTCGGCCTGCATAGAGGTATAAAGCCTCGTCCTGGAAAGCCGTGTTGTGCAAGCTCATCGAGGCAATGCCCTGGAGAATCAGGATCGCCACTAA
>DATGFK010000526.1:0-5885 GCA_035309185.1 Aggregatilineales bacterium | reverse complement strand
AAAACAACGGCGGGGCAACCCTGACAATCGCTCTGCTGCCCGGTAATTCCGCAATCAATACCGGTGACAATTCCAACTGCCCGGCTACGGATCAACGTGGTGTGACACGTCCGCAAGGAGGCACTTGCGACATCGGCGCGTACGAGTACCAGTTCATCGCGCCCACGATCAGCGCGGCCTTCTCGCCAAACCCGGTTGCCCTGGATACGCCGTCCACATTGACCCTCACGATCAGTAACCCGAACGCATCGACGCCGCTGACGGGGGTGGCCTTCAGCGATTCGCTGCCCACTGGACCCGGCGCTATGGTCGTCGCCTCGCCAAATGGCCTGACCACGAGCGGTTGTGGGACGCCTACCGTCAGCGCCGATCCGGGCAGCGCAAACATCACGTTCAGCGTGGGAACGATTTCCGGGCCGACCTGTACGGTCAGCGTCAACGTCACGGAATCGACTCTCGGAACGTACAGCGACGTGTCAAGTGTTGTGACTGCAAGTGAGATTAGCGGCACAACTACGGCCTCGGCGAGTCTGACCGTTAACCAGGTTGCCGCTGATCTGAGCGTTACGAATGCTGTTGCCACCAGCTATACGCCAGGCAGTCCCTTGACTTTCACAATCGTCGTGACCAATTCTGCTGGAAGCCCCAATGCTGCGCCCAACGTGACGCTCAACGACGTGTGGACGCCCTCGCAATTTACGGCGGCGGGCATGAGTTGGACATGCGCGGCTGGCCCTGGCGCCACCTGCCCCGCTCCTGGAACGGACACAACGGGCAACTTCACCACGGGTGCCTTCACGCTCCCAGCGAATATAGCCGATACCTTTACCGTCACTGGCACGGTTGCCGGTACCACGACTGACGCAATCAGCAATACGGCAAGCGTTGGCTCGCCGTCAATCGTCGATCCCACCCCTGCCAACAACACGGCTACTGCAATGTCTGGTAAACCACATGCCGATCTCGCCGTGACGAACAGTGCTGCGAGTACCTACGCTCCGGGCAGTACGCTAACCTACACCATTGTCGCCAGCAACGCAGGCCCGAACTCAGCCAACAATGTCACACTCAACGATATGTGGACACCGGCGCAGTTCACCGGCGCAGGCTTGAGTTGGACGTGCGTCGCGGTAAACGGCGCGACCTGTCCAGCAGCATCCGGCACGGATACAAGCGGGAATTTCATCACCGGACAGTTTAGCCTGCCGCTAGGCGGAACGGCGACGTTTACGCTGGCGGGAACTGTAGCAAGTGGCGTCAGCAGCGCAATTAGCAACATCGCTACCGTCGCTTCGACAGCGACCTCCGACTCCAATATGGCTAACAACACCGCCACGGCGACCTCAAGCGCCGCCAGCGCCGACCTCGCCGTCACCAAGAGCGGGCCAGGAAGCGTCCTCGCAGGCAGCAACATCACTTACACGATTGCTATCAGCAACAATGGGCCTGACACGGCACAAAGCGTTAGCCTCACCGATACCCTGCCTGCCAACACGACCTTCGTGTCCGAAGCGCAGAGCGCCGGGCCAACCTTTGCCTGCACGAACCCGGCAGTGGGCGCGACAGGCACAATCACCTGTACGGCGAATACGCTGGCGAATGGCGCTTCGGCCTCCTTCTCGGTGGTTCTAAACGTCAACAGCGCAACACCCGATGCCACAACACTCACGAACAGCGCATCGGTTATATCGTCAACCGGCGATCCCAATACGGCTAACAACACCGCCACCAGCAGTGGCACGGTGGTCGCCAAGGCAGACCTCCAGGTGACCAAGACTGGCCCGTCCTCAGCGTATCCGGGTCAAAATATCAGCTACACCATAACCGTGAGCAACACCGGGCCGCTCAGCGCACAAGCCGTCAGCCTGACCGATAATGTACCCGCCAATACCACATTTGTGTCCGAGAGCCAGAGCGCCGGGCCAGCCTTTAACTGTAGTAAACCCGCCATAAATGCTCTCGGCACGGTGAAATGCACCCTTTCGACCCTTGCAGTGGGCGCGTCGGCTACGTTCTCTGTTGTGGTCAAGCTCAACGCCAGTGTTGCGGATAACACGACGATCACCAATACAGCAACGGCTACCGAGACGACCACCGATCCCAATCCCGCCAACAACCACGCTTCGGCCACGACCAACGTCCAGAGCCACGCGGACCTGAGTGTGACCAATAGGGGGCCAGCGCAAACGATACCGGGCAGCAGCGTCTCCTACACCGTAATCGCCCACAACGCCGGTCCAAATGCGGCGCGCAGCGTGACCCTCAGCGACACTGTGCCGACGAATATGACTTTCGTATCGGCGGCGCAGACGGTGGGACCAGCCTTTCTCTGCTCAAGGCCACCTGTTGGTGGTACCGGTACGCTGCACTGTACGCTCGGCTCGCTCGTTTCCGGCCAGACGGCTATTTTCACAGTGGTGCTGGAGGTGAACAATGGCCTAGCCAACGGCACGCTCCTGACGAACACCGCCAGCGTCAGCGCCACTACTGCCGACCCGAACAGCGCCAACAACACGTCCTCTGCCACGACAGTCATCAGTATTCAAGCTGACCTCGCCGTCAAGGCCAGCGGCCCGGCAACCGCGCCGCCCGGCGGTACAGTCTCCTACAGCATTACTCTGACGAACAGTGGCCCAGATTCAGCCCAAAGCGTTACGCTCACGGATAATCTGCCTGCCACCAACATCAGCTTCGTGTCAGAGGCACAAACCGGTGGGCCAGCCTTTGTCTGTACGAAGCCAGCAGCAGGTGGCACGGGCGCGGTCACGTGTACCCTGGCGAGCTTTGCGTCCGGCGCGACGGCAACCTTTACCATTGTCGCTAAAGTAAAAGTGGGCACCGCCGCCAATACCATTCTCAAAAACACCGCGTCGGTCACTTCAGCGAACACCGACCCGAACGGCGGCAACAACAGCGCCTCGGTCAGCACGACGGTCAGTTAGCAAGGAGCCAGGAGAACCCTGCATGAGTCGCATCTTCATCAACTATCGCCGCCAGGATAGCGAAGGCTACGTTGGGCGACTGTATGACCGCCTGACGACACAATTTGATCGCGGCGACGTATTCATGGACGTGGACAGCATCAAGCCCGGCGCGGACTTCGTAGCGATGCTGGAGCAGGCCGTGGCCGATTGCGATGTATTCATCGCGGTGATCGGCCCGCATTGGCTCAAGGTCGAAGATGAAGCGGGTGTGCGCCGCCTCGACAATTGGAACGACTTCGTCCGAATCGAGATCACCAGCGCACTCAAGCAAGAGAAGTTGATCATTCCCGTTCTGGTTGGCGGCTCCAGAATGCCCTCGCCCGCAGATCTACCCGATGACCTGAAAGCGCTGACTCGCCGCAACGGCTTTGAGCTGAGCCACCAGCGTTTCGCCTATGACGTGGACAAGCTGATCGGCACCATCAAAGAGAGCGCGCTTGGCGACAAGGTTCACAAGCCCGAAACGGATGAGGATACGCTCAAGCGCAAGGATGCGGCATTAAGGGCCGTCGAACGTGACCTGCTGAATGCCAAGGCATCCCCGCTCTACAAAGTGCGCGTAGACAGCGGCAATTTCCCGGTGATCGGCGCGGGCAATCCGGACGCCAATATCCTGTTTATCGGGGAATCGCCAGGCAAACACGAGGCTGAACTTGGCAGGCCGTTCGTCGGCCCCTCCGGCGATGTCCTGGCCGAAATGCTACGTGGGATCAATCTGCGGCGCGAAGATGTCTACGTGACGAACATCGTCCTGGATCACCCTGGCGAAAAGCGCGAACCTACCCCCGCCGAAATCGCCTTTTACGGCCCACTGGTAGATCGCATTATGGCGATTGTCGAGCCAAAGGTGATCGCCACCCTGGGCCGCTTCGCCATGCAGTACATCCTCAAGAAGCTGGACCTGCCTCAGAAGCAGAAATCCATCAGCGATCTCCACGGCAAGCCCGTCCAGGCCAAAATGCCCTACGGTGACATCTACGTCGTGCCGATGTATCACCCGGCAGTAGTGCTGTACAGCGCCCGCCAGAAGGAAACGCTGCGCCAGGATTTTGAGGTGTTACGTCAGTTTGTATGAACCCTATTCTTCTACGACGTACTCGAACAACACAAACGGTAGCACCAGGAAGATCACGTCCATCGAAGCCAGGATAAGCACCCAGATTGTCCAGTCTGAAAAGGGCAGATCGCCCAAAATGGCGTTCGACGCATTGACGGCGGCCATGACAATAGGCAGCGCCACCGGCAGGATTAAGATCGGGAAGGTAGTCTCCCGCCCGTGCGCATGAACCGCCATACTGCCCAGAAACGTTCCCACCGCCGAGAAGCCCAGTGTGCCCAGCATGACGATCAGCGCCCACGGGGGAATGTTAAGCGCTGTGTTGAATAAGACACTCAATACCAGCGACACAATCGCGGCGACGGCCAGCGAAAAGAGCCACGTGCTGATCAGCTTTCCGTAGAACAATGCCGCCCGGTTGATCGGCGCCAGCAGCAGCGCGTCCAGGCTACCTTTGTCGTGTTCCTGGGCCAAACTGCGGTTAAGGCCGAGCGTCCCGGCGAAGATGACCGTCACCCACACGACGGCAGGCAGCGCGGCGCTCTCGACATTGCGTTGGCCTTCCAGTGTATAGAAAAAGACCATTGTCGCCAGCAGCGAAAACAGGGCGATGGCCGCGATAAGCTGGCGACTCCGGAGTTCGGCCCGAACGTCTTTCACGGCAATCGCCAGGACTGCGCTCAAAAACGGCAATCCTTTATTCACAAAGCCACCTGTTCCGTGGCCTGGTTGAAGAGTGCGGGCAGGTTATCCAGGTCGCTCGTTGGCCGATCCGCGACGAGCCGTCCCCGGCTCAGGATTAGGACGCGATCACTTATCGTGGCGCGTTGAAGATCGTGCGTGGAGATGACGACGGTATGCTGGGCGGCCTTCCAGCCTGAAAGCAACGAATCAAGCAAAGCGCTCCCGGCCACGTCCAGGCCGGTATACGGCTCGTCCAGCAAAAGCACTGCCGGGTCGTGCAGCAAAGCCCTGGCAATCGCCAGTCGCTGCTGCATCCCCCGGCTGAACGTCCTGACCAGTTCGCCGGAACGCTTCGCCAAACCGACCTGTTCGAGCCTGGCCTGGACACGATCCGCAGTATTGGGCAGGTTGTACAGGCGACCAAAGAAGGCCAGGTTTTCTCTGGCTGTCAGGTCATCGTAAAGCAGCGGTAGATGCGCCACGACGCCCAGTTGGGCGCGAACCGCCTCGGCTTCGTCGGGTAAGCTCCAGCCGCCGATGGTGATCGTGCCAGTCGTGGCACGGCTCAACGCGGACAGCAAGCGAAGCAGGGTTGTCTTGCCAGAGCCGTTCGGCCCCAGCAAGGAGACAATTTGACCGCCCGCCACGCTAAAACTGACATCACGCAGGGCGGGGCGCAGTCCAAAGACTTTGGATAGATTATGAACGACGATGAGATCTGACATGCTGCGGATTGTACCCCACCGCAACATTTCCCCTGGTGCAAATCGGGACGTGTTGTACAATTTCTTCCTGCTTCTTCCTGCACTTTTGCAAATTATCTCACAGGGACATGCTTATGGAGCCGATCAAGCCGCAACTGCCCAAGGGAATGCGCGATTTCCTGCCCGCTGACATGATTCGCAGGCAGTTTGTCATGGACACCATAGCCGGTGTTTTTCAGCTTTATGGGTATGAGCCGTTTCAGACGCCGGTGATGGAACTCAAAGAGATGCTGACCGGCAAATATGGCGATGAAGCCGACAAACTGATTTATTACGCTCAACATGCGCAAGGCAAGGAAGAACTGGCGCTGCGCTACGACCTGACCGTGCCCCTGGCCCGCGCTTTTGCGCAGCACGAGTCTGAGTTGTCGCTGCCCTTCAAACGCTATCAGATGG
>DATGFK010000525.1:0-3211 GCA_035309185.1 Aggregatilineales bacterium | reverse complement strand
GCGTGAAAATGGGGCGATCTGGCGCGGGGTTGGGATGGTGCGGCTTCCAGCGTTCAATGGCCTGCAAGACCATGTCCGGCAGTTTAACTGTCCGTAACTTTTCGCCCTTGCCATGCACCCGCAGGATGAGGTTTCCGCCCTGGCGTCCCAGGTCGCCCCAGGTTGCCGTGGCGATCTCATCGCGGCGCAGCCCGCAAGTGACCATCAGGACGATGATCGCTGTGTTGCGCGCCACCCCGGCGCCGCCCGAAGCATCCAGCTTACGCAAGGCACGGATCAACTGGCGTACTTCGTCCTGGGTGAGCCATGTCCCCTCCCGCTGGCCTGTCTCTGCGCGGGGCGCCTTGACCCGGCTCAAGCCAGAAGCGACGGAGTAGTCTGAACGCCCAACGTCGCCCATCAATTGCGCCAGCCACACAACTGCCGCTTTTGCCTGCATAATGGACTGCTTGCCGAGCTTGCGTGCCTTCAGGTGGCCCAGCCAGGCTTTCAAGTTTCCTGCACCCAGGCTGTTGACGGCAAGCTGAACGTTTAAGGCCTTGAGGTCTATCGTGCGCCGGTCAATTTTATTGATGTCAGCAAGGTAGCTGCCGATCCAGCGACGGTAGGCACGCTGTGTGTGGGCGGATAGTCCAGCCATCGCCACCAGCGCATTGACGGTCTCCGTCTCGAGAAAGCCCAGTGGCGTGCCTTCCACCGGGACAAGCGCCGTACTTTCTTCCAAAGTGTCGTCGCTATCTACCCCGTCAGCGTCATCGGCGCTATCGTCCAGCAGCCCCGCAAAAAGCGCTGGTTGTCTTTTCGCTGGCCCTTTGGATGCGGCGGGTGCTTCAGGTTCCGATGGCGTATCCTCACCTGTCCCGTTGGCCGACGTTGCCTCCGTAGAGTCGAAGGACATGGGAAGCTGCTGGGACTTATCGGCGCGTTTCTTAGGCGACATGCCGCTGCTATCCTTATTCTTTTTCAACTTCCGATCTGAACGGTGAACACGAAGGGCGAATAGCCTGATGCGGCAACGTGTACCGTGAAATAACCATTTGCCGGGCTGCCAGGTGCGTGCAGTAACGCCCGAATCTGATCGGGCGCTGGCTGGCTTTGACTCTGAATCGTCCAACTGACCGTAGCTGGATCAACAATGGTTATCTGGGTATCTGCGCTCACAGGATGCGGGAAGTGAATCGTAACCACCGCGCTAGGGATCGTATCACTTGGAATAGTCACTGTCCCATCGGGATCAATCGTCGTGGTCGTGTTGCCCGCGCTGAACTCAATCGTAATTTTGGTCACTGCCGTTGGTGAGCCAACTGTTGTTGCGCCGGGCGGGACAGAGGGCACCGTGGTCGGCTGGGCTATTGTGGGAGCGGTTGTAGGCGGAGTGGTTGCCGTAGATGCCGGAACGCTCGTGTTGCTTGGCGCGGCGCTCACGGTCCTGGTGGATGTCGCACTTGACGTAACGGACGGCGCAGCCGTATTCGTACTACTTGCCGCCAGAGCCGTCGTGGCGGCGGATGTAGCTGCCTGGCTGGCTGCGGGTGTCGTCCCGCTGGAAACTGAAGTCGGCGAAGCGATCACGGTGCCGGGGCCAGGCGTCGCTGTCGCGTCCAGGCCAAGAAAGCCGCAGGCTATGGCCGAAAGAGCGAACGGCAAAATGAATAAAGCGAATAGGTGTTTTGAGCCGGGTAACGTTACACCTTGAGATAGAAACGGCATGAGCGATTGAACTCCTTTGGAAGTCGTACTCAATTGTACGCCAGGAAAGTTCTGGCTGCTATCTTACCGCGCTTTGCCCTAACTTTCCCCAACGCCAAAGTAGTGCTATAGTATTAATTCTCAAGAGGACTCGCACCACAACATACTTCAAATCGGGGTGCGAATGAATACTGATTGGGGGAGAGAAACATGTCGGAAGATCAGGTTAAACGTGGCTTACGGTTGGTGCGATACGGCGGTATAGTGGTGACCATCACGACCTTCGTAGTTCTGCTTGCCTTCGCGGTCATGATTGGGAGCGCTTCCAGTTCAACCGGCCTGGCCCTCAGTTCATTTTTGGGCTACATTGTGTTGTTTACTGTCGTTGCGGCAGTTCTGTCGGTAGTGGTTTACTTTGCCTATCGGGCCTATCTGATGGGTAAGAAGCCTGCGGCAGGCGCCGGCCATTAAGTTGCACTAAGATTATTTGACCGTTACGAATCATTATCAATATCCCATAACAAGCTATGCGCCGCCAGGGCAATCCTGTGCGGCGCATTCCATTTTGTCGAACCTCTAAGCCGATAAACCGGCGTGGCTTGCGTCGGGCTAAAGTTCAAAATTTGGTCAGTAGATTTCGGGCATCTCAATCGGTTCGGGTTGAGGGCGGCAGATGCCACACCAGATAGCGTCCGAGACAACTATTGCCTTCGGAGTATCCTTTTCCCCGACGTAAATCGTCAGGATAAAAGGCATCTGCGAGGCATGATCCTTGCAAATGAAACGTCCGCAAAAGCGGCAGGAAGCGTGAGCAGGTTGGTCACACACCCAGCAGTTCGCCATGATTTTGATTGCTTCCTTTTCCGGTTTTCCCCCGGTGACTCACAACGGTGATGATTCCAGAGATCCCCTTCTATAGTAATCTCGGACTCTGAATCTGCCAAGAGCGCCGATCCTGGCGTCAAAATCTGGACGGAATCCCAATGCTTACAGATGAATGTCCAGGCGGCGCGCCATCAGAAACTCATCATGGTAGACGCCGCCGGAATAGATGACGGCAGGATCAATCCCATAGACGCTAAACCCGCAGCGCAGGTAGCAGCGGATAGCCGCAATGTTGCTTGTCACCACCGCCAACTTGACGAGCCAAACGCCTTGCGTTTTGCCCCAGGCAATACAGGTCTCAATGAGACCTTCTGCAACGTGCTGGCCCCGCCAACCGGGACGCACGTAGACTCCCCAGATCGTCCCGGCGTGATGCTCTTTGGGCGACTCGTTGCGGTATATCCCCGTCATGCCGATCAGCGCTTGATCGGCGATGGCAAGCTGAGTTATGCCCCGTGGATTGTCGGCGTTCTCCTGGAGACGATCCTGCCAGTGCGCGAGAGGGTAAGCCGCCTGCTGTTCATAATCGGAGCCGAACGCTTCCGGGTGCGTGCGAAGAGCTTCCAGCCGCAGTTCGCGATACGCTTCCGCGTCTTGTAACTCGGCAGGCCGTATCGAGACTTGTCCCTGAGTGGTC
>DATGFK010000524.1:0-3671 GCA_035309185.1 Aggregatilineales bacterium | reverse complement strand
AAAGGTGATGCCTCTCAGCAGTGGCGTGATGGTCGGATTTTCGGTGTTCATCGGCAGCCTCTCTCCCGGCAAATGCGCAAAGGCATAACACAAATCAAGCCGCAACCGGATAGAATTATAGTAGTCCATACACGAATAATCTAATACCAAAACGAGAGATGTGAATCTTGTGAAAATGCCTGAAACTCAGAGTTCGCCCCTGGAGCCGAACCTGTATGATATGAGCGAACAGGACATCACCGCGCTCCTGGCGGAATGGGGACAACCCACCTACCGTGCGCGCCAGGTGATCGAATGGCTCTACAAGCATAAAGCTCGCACTATTGACGAGATGACCACGCTTCCTAAGGGGTTGCGCGATGAGCTTGCCGAGCACACGCGCCTGGGAGTTCTTGAGCCGGTCAGTGAAATCTTCTCGACGGATGCTCAGACGGTCAAGCGACTATTTCGGCTCCCTGATGGGCAGCTCATCGAAAGTGTTCTGATGGACTATGAAAGCGGACGGCGCACTGCCTGTATTTCCACGCAAGCTGGCTGTGCAATGGGCTGTGTGTTTTGCGCTACTGGACAGATGGGTTTTGCTCGCAACTTGAGCAGCGGGGAGATCGTCGAACAGGCTTTGTGGTTCGCGCGCGAACTTGAAGGAAACGGAGAGCGCCTGAGCAACGTCGTGCTGATGGGCATGGGCGAACCGCTCCATAATTACGACAATACACTGCGCGCCATTCGCACCCTTACGGCTGGCGATGGCGTAGGAATTGGTCAGCGGCATATCACGATGAGTACGGTAGGGCTGGTGCCCGCGATCAAGCGCTTTGCCGACGAAGGTCTCCAGGCTACCCTTGCCGTGAGTCTCCACGCGGCGACGGATGAGGAGCGCTCAAAATTGCTGCCGATCAACCGCCGCTATCCGCTCGCCGAACTGCTAGATGCCGTACGTTATTACCTGGAGAAGACTGGGCGGCGCGTTACGTTTGAATGGGCGCTCATCCGGGGTGAGAACGACACAATTGAGCAGGCGCGGCGGCTCGGTCAACTGCTGCATGGATTGCTGTGCCACGTAAATATGATCCCACTCAATCCCACCGGCGGCTATGGGGGCGCACCCTCTGACCCGGAACGGGTGGCCGCGTTCCAAACAGAACTTTCCCAATGGGGAGTCACCAGCACCGTACGGGTACGACGGGGCATTGACATCCAGGCTGGCTGCGGCCAACTCAAAGCCGAAGTCGTCAGGCGAACAAAAGGCGAAGCCTAGATATGCAGGAAGCCTCGCGCAATCACCGCCCCATAGACAATCCACATCACAACGGTGATTATTAGGGCGATTCTGCGTTGCCGGACCGCGAACACGGTAAATGGTAGGAGTAAACTGTAGATCTTGATGTAGGGCACGAAAAACAACCATGCCAGGATGCTCCACACCGGATCGCGGCGTTTGAAGGCATACCAACCCAGAGCTAGGCCAATCGCCAATGCGATTGGCACAGGTAACAAAGCCAGGGGCGCCATATTGTAGTTGCGCTGCATTTCGTTGACGGCGTAATTTGCGAGAGACAGCGGCCAATCACCCCAGATCAAAAAAGAAAGGATCAGCACGATCAAACTGACAATGATCGCGCGGACGAGATCGTGGCGCTTAAAACTTAACCACACGCCCAGCGTATTTTGAGGTTTGACGAGCAAAAAAGGCCCACTCAGGGCCGCAGGTACGAGCAGCCCAAGGCAGGTCAACCAATCAATGTTCAGTTCCAGTGCAGAATCGAAGGCGATAAATGATGTCAGTGCCAGCAAAACGACGACTGTATCCCCTCCGTACTTATAGACGACCCCAGCCAGGATGGCGAAATACAGGCACAACTGGATCAAGACCGCCAGGGGAAGCGGCAGCCACGAGAAAGGAAGCAGCAACACCGCTGTCCACGGGGGGTTAACGAAATAGATAACGTAGGGGTTGGCGAGATGCAGAGGAGCTGCCATGAAGGTGGTGCGCTGATCATACCAGATTGAGTCGGATATCATGCTTGAGCGTAAGCTCAAGGCGAGCAGCCACCAGCCAACCGCCAGAATTTGTGAAAGTACAAGCGCCGTAGCGAATCGATTTGGAATTGCAAGGTTTATGAACGGGAAAGTTGCGACGCGTTTAACCATTGCTCATTGACGATGCCCTACGGCTGGACGCAAATTAACGTTGCGGTTTCTGGCGGCGACGAGGGTCAACCACTTCAAGCCGTACCGGTTGCGGGGCAGATTTCTTGATGCGCTTGCCGAGCAATAGACCAGACGAGAACAGTACGAAAGTCACAGCCAAGACGATGTAGATAGCCTGGGGATTCATGTTCAACCTTTTTCCTGTTTCGGCTCAATGTGCGCGATGTGTATCATGATAGTCGGGAATTAGGGCGATTATCGCATCGCCTTGCAATCGGGAGCATCACAAAATTATATCAAATCGGACATCGGAGCACGATGGGCATCAATTTGACCCAGTGGTGCGTCCGCCGCTACTCGATGTCAATACGGCTCACCGTATCAATATTGATCTTTTCGCTGTGCTCAAAGATGGAAGTTAGAACGAGCTTGGCAAAGCGGAAGAAGCTCTTGACCTGCGCCATGCGGTTCAGATAGAAATCGGCCAACTTCTGGTCGGGCGATTCCATGCCTGGGGTTGCGTCCTGTAGGCGATCCACGTTAATTTCCAGCACATGCAGCGCTTCGTTCACTTCGCGCAGTTCACGGCTGCCAAAGACGTTGGTCAGGATTTTCCAGAAATCCGGCTCGGCCTCGTAATACTTTTTTCGGTCACCGCGCACCCATACTTCGCGGGCCATGCCCATGTTTTCGAGCGTGCGCATGTTCATGCTCACGCTGGCTTTGGAGATGTCCAGATGATTCATGAGGTCATCCAAGCTCATAGGGTGCGGACTGAGCAGCAATGCGCCATACATCTTGCCCATCACCCGGTTGTACCCGAAATAATCGGCCAGTTCGCCCAGCCCTTCCAACATGCTCTGGTTTACGCCGCTAAGAACGGGATTGTGAGGAACAGGAGGCAGACTCGATTCAGGATGATCGTTTTCTAGTTCCTGTCCTGATAATTCATGTTCGTCCGCCATAATGTTTGTACTTTCGCTACACTGACACACTGCCTAATGGTAGCAGGCGGGTGAACTGAGGGCAAGTCAATGTGTGGTAAGGGAGCGAATTAACAGGTAGCCCCCGCCGCAGACTACGACGCAAATAAACACCAGAAGGCAGCCGATAATGGGCAGGAAACGGCCCACGATTGGCATCAACTCGCCCAGGATATTGGCATACATGCTGATCCCTTCGCCACGAGACACCATGCGACCAATATTGCCGAAAAGTCCTACCGGGACATCTCCGCCTGAAATGTAATCTTCTTCGCCGCCTCGCTGCCGTCCGCGTCCCCGAGCTCCACTCTGCTGGCCCGCGATAGTTTCCGCTTCACGTTCCAGGTTAGGGTCGTTCGAGTAGCGTCCTCTTTTGATGCCGCGCTTTTCGAGATAGCGGGCCGGGTCAAAGTTAGCAAAGTCATCCGGGTCGCTGCTCTGGCCGGGTACCGATGGATTATTGGGATCGTCAGGGTGATCTGCGTTATCCGGAGGGTTCAAATCATCATTTGGGTTGCTCATCGTGCGCCTTCTTCA
>DATGFK010000523.1:0-10578 GCA_035309185.1 Aggregatilineales bacterium | reverse complement strand
TGATTGATAGCTTTCCAGCGGTTGGCCCTGCGTATGCTGTACGTACAGGATGACGTTGTAGCGAAGGTGCTGAGAACTCTGCGAGATGCCGCGCAGGATTTGTCCTGCGTAATCCTCGAATCCAGAAACGACTAGCCCGATCACATTCGACGCGCCGCGTAGACGCCGCGCCACAGGATTCGCCACGTAGCCGAGGCTGGAAATGGCCTCCTGGATTCGCTGACGAGTTTCCTCCGACACTCCGCCTTCATCATTAATGACGCGCGAAATGCTCTTTGGGGACACACCAGCCACCCGGGCGACATCTTTCAGCGTAATACGTGGTTTTTCAGGCATCTAGTGAATGATCGCGCCTTGCTCGTCTATCGTACGTCAACGTTGACGTACACTGTACAATGGATTCTGAACCATGTCAAGCACTGTCCAAAGAACTAACTCTGCCATGCCTAACCGAAACATCGTACCGAATGCATTGACAAAGAATTACATCTGGTATATGCTGTGGATAGTTAGTTAGTAAATCTTATTAACAAATTCGCTGCCCATTATAGAAGAGCTGAATCGCAAAACGACTGCCTTGTCTATGATCCCCTTGCGGGAATAAAATGTTGCCATTGTGAAAGGACACAACGACATGGTGACCTTGGAACTTGTCAATCCTCAAATTATCCCCTCGCTTGATCCCGATTTTCGACCTGCTGCACTGGCAAACCGGGCCTTCCGAAAAAGCGTAAAAGCATCCGGTCAGAGTGTTCCACTCGTCTTTGGCCTCGAGCGCTCAAACGGCGAACTGTCGCGTTATGAAACTGTTGTGTTTTCCGACTCTCATCCCGCCTCTGAATCCAATCTGCCGTATGCTGAAAGAATCTTGAAATTTCTCCTCTGGCAGCAGGGCGGTTGGAAGGTTTACATCGGTGGGCCACGTAGTATTGGCGGCGCGCTCAAAGCGGTTTATGCCCCATCCGGGGCGCGTAAATTTGACACTCATTTCATGGGCGAAGAGGTTTACGAAAAGACCTTTACCATCGTACCCTGCAACGTTTCTGAAGTGCCGCCCGCTAAAGGCGGCGGAAAACCCCTGGGACGAAACCTGGATGGTTACCGAATCGGCTTCGATCTGGGGGCCTCGGATCGTAAGGTATCGGCAGTGATCAACGGGGAACCGATTTACAGCGAAGAAGTAGTCTGGGAGCCTCGCAAACAGACCGATCCTGCCTATCACTACCGGGAGATTATGACAGCCCTGAAGTCAGCTGCGTCGAAAATGCCTCGCCTCGATGCTATTGGCGGCAGTTCGGCTGGCGTTTACGTGGACAACCGGGCAATGGTCGCGTCGCTGTTCCGTGGCATTCCAAAGGAACGTTTCAGCGAGATCAAGAACCTTTTCCTGCGCATCCGCGACGAACTGGGCGTTCCGTTGGAGGTGATCAACGACGGCGATGTGACAGCGCTGGCTGGGGCAATGTCGCTCGAAGATAATGGCGTCCTGGGTGTGGCGATGGGGTCGAGCGAGGCGGCGGGTTACGTGGATATGAACGGCCATATCACCGGCTGGCTGAACGAGCTGGCATTCGCGCCGATAGACTACCAGCCCAATGCGCCCGTTGACGAATGGTCGGGCGATCGCGGCGTGGGTGCCCTCTACTTTTCGCAACAGTGTGTGTTCCGCCTGGCTCCGAAGGCAGGGATTGAACTCCCGACTAACGTCACGGATGCCGAAAAACTTAAATTCGTCCAGCAAAAGCTGGAAGCCGGACACGAGGGTGCTAATAAAATCTGGCAGACGATGGGTACCTATCTGGGCTATGGCCTCGCCCACTATGCCGACTTCTACGAACTCAAGCACGTGTTGATCCTGGGCCGCTGCACATCGGGCAAGGGCGGTGACTTGATCCTGAACGGGGCCAATGAAGTCCTCAAGCGCGAGTTTCCTGATCTGGCCCAGGTACACATCCAACTTCCGGATGAAAAGAGTCGCCGCGTTGGACAATCTATTGCGGCAGCCAGCCTGCCCGCGCTCAAGAACTGAAAAAGGATCATGGCGATCATGAAATTTGAACTTCCCACTGCTGAACTATTTATCCCCGACGGCCTGCCAGAAGAAAAGGGGCTGTCGCGCACGACGCACCTTGCCATCGGCGCACACCAGGACGATCTCGAATTTATGGCGGCAGAACCGATCATCGCCTGCTACCAGCAGCTCGACAAATGGTTCATGGGCGTGGTCGTCACCGATGGTCGAGGTTCACCTCGCAACGGACTCTACGCCCAGTACAACGATGAAGAAATGCGTGTCGTTCGCTTTAAGGAACAGAAGAAAGCGGCATCCGTAGGCGAATATTCCGCCCAGGCGTTGCTCGACCATCCGAGCAAATCGGTCAAGGATGGCAGTAACAAACAGCCCGTCAACGATCTCATCGCGATCCTAAAGGCGACACGGCCAGAATTTGTCTACACCCACAACCTCGCCGACAAACACGATACACATGTCGGCGTGGCCCTCAAGGTGATCGAGGCCATCCGGAGCCTTCCAGCAGCCGAGCGCCCGAAGCATCTTTACGGCTGCGAAGTGTGGCGTGACCTGGATTGGCTGCATGACCCTGATAAGGTCATCTTTGACGTTTCGGCGCATGAGAATTTGCAGGCCTCGCTCATGGGTGTATTTGACTCCCAGATCTCCGGCGGCAAACGTTACGACCTGGCGACTGCCGGACGGCGGCGCGCGCACGCCACCTACTTCGCTTCGCACGGAACCGATACAGCAACCGGACTGTCTTTCGGTATGGATATGACGCCGCTTATCACCGACACACAGCGCGATCCGCTATCGCTGGTGCAGCAGTACATCCAGCATTTCGAGGACGAAGTGACCGAGCGCGTCAGAAAAATGCAAGGGCAGGCACTCAAGCAGCCGTCCTAACGCAGATCGCCTACAATTGTTGATTATTGCAACACGCCGGAGGATCGATCCCCGGCGTAAATTTATGGGAAGACTTTAAATGGATTCTTTCAGCTAATGGGCGCTCCCCGACTGATGTCGCTAGAAAACTCGCACTGGCAGGTCGGGATACTGCCTTATAACGGTGCATCAATCGCATACACGCGAATCTGGCACGATGGGTCTTGGGTAGATTTGTTGCGTCCGACCCCGGTGTCTGCATATAACTCTGTCGAGGATAGTGCCAGTTTTGTCCTTATACCGTGGGCCAGCCGAATCGCTAACGCGACCTTTCGCTTCAATGGAACAACCTATTCCCTGCGCTCCCAGCACACGGCGCGTTATGCCATGCACGGCATCGTACGCGACTACCCCTGGCGTATCGAGACAAGCAAGGCAGATCGGCTTGGGTTGACGTTTCAATCGGCGGATCACGCCGATGCCAATTTCCCGTTTCGATTTTCGGCCCGGCTCGAATTTTTGCTGGAGGGCAACTGCTTCCGGATCAAAACGGCGCTCAAGAACGAAGATAGCCAACCTATGCCCGGCGGTTTCGGCCACCATCCATTCTTTCAGCGAAACCTGGACGGGACTTCGGATGCCGTAGAGGTCGAGATCCCTTGCCACCGGTACTTCGACCTGTCGCATGGCGTGCCGAACTCCGCATCGCAGCCCATCCCTGCTCGACTAGACTTCACCCGGCTGCGCCCGCTCGGACGCGACGGGATTGACGACTGCCTGGTGGGCAAAGAAGACAAACCAATCCGGATTGTTTACCCGAACGCCGGTCGGTCGATCCTTTTTCATGCCGATTCTATCTTCCAGATCGTGGTCTTATACGTCCCTGAAAATAGTAACTTCTTTGCCGTCGAGCCGCTCACCTTAGCAACCGATGGATTCAATCTGTTCGACAAGAAAATCCCCGATTCGGGCGTCTTCGTGCTACAGTCAGGGCAGGAGCAATCCGGGACTCTGGCACTGGAGATCGAGAAATAGCGCTTCGTCCACGACATGTGCAGAGCACAAATTGTGTGCTATAACAGAGCCGTATTTATTTCAAACCCTGGAGGTTAGTGCATAATGAAACGTCAAGTGATTCTGAGCGCCTCGGCGTTAGGGTTTATCCTCATAGTCGCATTAGCCTCTGTCCCCGTCACCGCCCAAACGGCCACCCCGACACCTGTGCCGTTTATAGTCATCCGGCCCACCGTCGCGATCATGCCCCTAAGCGGAATTAACCGGACGTGGCGGCTGCGCGTGCGGGCCGGGGCAAGCCGTATTGAGCCAGTTCTATTTGACCTGACCTTCCGCGAATTGGTCACGATTTTGGGCATTAGTCCGAACTTGCAGTGGTTCTACATTCGGACAGCGGACGGGCGAACCGGATGGGTCTACCGCTTTTATATGGATCTGGTCGGTGGGCACATATACAACCTCCCGGTTATTCAACCACCAGCCCTGCCCGCTCTCACGCCGACACCACATCCGTAGCCAGTTGTCACCCATGTGTAAATCGTGATCCAGGCCGCATTCCGTCACCCTTAAGTATGGTTTTATGGGTATACTTATCACCCTGACATTGCGCTGGTCTGGTCGTGCGTAGACAACAGGATTATTGCCACACCTGGGGGTGGATGCAGAAATGCCAAACCTGGTTGAATTTCATCTCTTGCGCTTACAGGATAAAAGCGTTGAAGTCCGCTTGAGGTCTATCAACGAGCTTCGACTGCTGGGCGATCCGGTGGCGCTACCTGAACTGGAAAGGCTGTACCGCAGCGATCCTGACCCGGAAGTCCGTAAAGCTGCACAGGCCGCCGGGCGCGAATTGTTCCAGAAGAAAAAGAGCCAGGCTTAATCGAAAGTCATGCCTATTCAGTTGTTGCCGGAAAGCGTCGCTGCCCAGATTGCGGCGGGCGAAGTCGTCGAACGGCCCGTTTCTGTGGTCAAAGAACTGCTCGAAAATTCCCTGGACGCCAATGCGCAAGCGATTCGCATCGAAATTGAAGGTGGCGGCCAGCGCCTGATCCGTGTCTCCGATGATGGCTATGGCATCCCACACGACGAGGTGGAACTGGCTTTTGCCCGCCATGCCACCAGCAAACTGCAAACCGTTGACGACCTGTATCAAATTCGCACACTCGGCTTCCGCGGCGAAGCGCTTGCCAGCATCGCGACGGTTGCTCACGTGACCTTGATCACGCGGACGCAGGAGGATTCAGCGGCGACCCAGTTACGCCTGGACGCCGGGCAGCTGGTAGAACAGCGATCTGTGGGTGCGCCGATGGGAACGGTACTCACCGTTGAGAACTTGTTCTTCAATACTCCTGCACGTTTGAAGTTCCTGAAATCTGAGGTCAGCGAACGCCGCCAGATTGATGCGGTCGTAACGCGCTACGCGATGGCCTATCCTGCCGTTCGCTTTTCTCTGCTCCAGGACGGGCGCGAAACCTTCACCAGTGCTGGAACCGGCGACCTGGCGGATGTGCTGATCGAGGCGCTTGGGATGGATACCATGCGCGAAATGCTGCCGGTCAAATCGCCGGGGCGGGGCAGGCCCGATACGCCCTACATTGCCGTCAACGGCTACGTCTCAGCCCCGCATCTGAATCGCAACACGCGCAGCCACATTATCTTGTTTGTCAATGGGCGCCACATCCAGGATTCAAGCCTGACCTTTGCCGTCAGTCAGGCGTATCACACGCTGATGCCTGCGGATCGCTTCCCGATTGCCGTGCTGATGATTGACCTTTCGCCGGAGGATGTGGATGTGAATGTCCACCCGGCCAAGTCCGAAGTTCGGTTTCGCGCGCCGGATGCCGTTTTTGGCGCGGTGCAGCGTGCTGTAAGACAGGCTGTTGTCAGCCATGCGCCAATCCCGCGAACGGGGCAGTACGCCTTCGTTCCGCCGGAAGAGCGCCCAGCATCCTCGCCCCGGAGCGGCCCCCAGCGTTCAGGCGTTCCCTGGACACAATCCGAACTCGAACTGCCACAATATGACGCCGGGCGGCGCGGCCAGCAGATCGCGTCCGACTCATCTGCATTTGTAGACGATAGCGTGCAGGGCGACTATCCAACCAGAACGTCAGAAGCACACGCGGGTGTTGAGGCTCCGATGCCCAATCGCCCGCCCACGCTGCCGCCGCTGCGCGTCGTCGGGCAGGTGGCTGCCTGTTATATCGTGGCGGAAGGCCCGGCGGGCATGTACCTCATCGATCAGCACGCCGCGCACGAACGTATCCTTTTTGAACAGTTCATCCAACAGGCCGAACGCCAGGAGACACTGTCGCAGCAAACACTAGACGTGATCACAGTAGAACTCGGTGCTGAGGCTGCGCGCCTGGTTGAAGCCAACCTGGATTCCTTGACCGCAGTCGGCTTCAACATCGAACCCTTTGGCAACAACACCTTTAAGGTGCGTGCGGTGCCTTCGATCCTGGCAAAGCGTTCGCCCGAAGAATCTGTGCTGGCGATCCTGGGCGACCTGGAAATAGGCGTCCAACCGGGCGCCGCCACGCTCGAAGCGCAGATCGCGCTGCGCGTGTGCAAAGCCGCCGCTGTCAAAGCTGGACAGACCCTGAGCTTTGAGGAAATGCAGTCTATTATCCGACAGTTGAGCCGTTGCGATTCGCCGCGTAGCTGCCCACATGGTCGGCCAACCATGCTTCACATGAGCGCCGATCAACTGGCTAAGGAATTTGGCAGGACATAAGTCCAATTTTATTGCGTATTTGGATTCAATGTCAGACTAACCCCGCGCGGCGGCGTTCCTGGTCGTAATCGTCTGGCGTGTCAATGTCGCGCAGCACGCTGTCCGTGTCTACCATCACGTAATGGATTTCGTCGTCATGGGCATTAATCACGTCGCGGGGCGCGCCCCCGTCGGGCAGGTCGAGGATTTCCTGCCAGAATACGCGATCAATTACGATGGGATGCCCCCGGCGCTTTCGATAACTGGGCGCGACGATGCGCCCTTTACCTTCCGCATAAGCGCCGAGCAACTCAAAGATCACACGATTGTCAAGCTGGGGTTGATCACCCAGGACGATCAGGCAGGCCGCGAATTCCGGGCCAAGCGCCTGAAGACCCGTCTGCAAGGAAGACAGCATTTCGCCCTTGCGATAATTCGCGTTGTGGACGATTCTCACCGGTTCGTCGGCCAGTTTTGTCTTGACCTGCGTGGCCTGGTGGCCGGTCACGACGACAATGTCATCGAGTCGCATCCGCTTAAGGCGATCTACGATTACCTGGATGATCGGACGCCCATCCCAGGACAGCAGCACCTTGGATTGGGCCGTACTTCCCGCTTCCGACATGCGGCTGGACATTCCCCCGGCCAGTACGATGGCCGCCACCCGGCGTTGGACTTCCGCAACGGGCGAAGTCCCCGTCTGTACCGAACCTAATGCCACCGCTGCGATGCGCGGTTCCCGCAGCATCATGCGAGCGATCATCCTCGCCCGACCCCGTTGAAAGCCTGAGGTTGGAACCTTGTTGATCAGGGCTATGATTCGAGCTGAGGCAGGCACGCCCTTCAAACCGAGTTCCTCATCCCGAAGGACAGAGGCCACCCACGGAGATTTGACGTTCCCGCCTGCGGGATAGCCGTAACGAGCGATCATCGCGCCAGGGTTATAGACATGCTTCTCATCCAACGGCTGGCCGATCACATCAAAGCCTGCCACCGGCACCACCAGTGTCGTGCCGCTCGGAATAACCGGCTCGTTGGCAAAAGGCGCTTTGAACGGCAGACGGCGCGACCCATCCGCTTCGATCAGAATCACGTCCGAATCTACGCTGTCGTATAAGGCCTCGATTACCTCTGGCGCGACACCGATGGCTTTATTGTCCCGCAAGCTGGAGTATACGAACACGAAGCCGTGCTGGTTCAATGCGCGTGAAATCGCCGCAGGCCGGTACAGGGTGGCGATGCCCAGTTCACCTGGGGCGAGTGAAAGCTCGCCTGACGATATGCGGGTCGTCGTCGTGCCTATCACGCGCCAGCCTTCAGCGGCCAGTTCTTTGCCGAGGCGGAACAGGGTCGAGGTCTTGCCTCCCGCGCCGGTAAAGGCCACCACGTCGCCGCGCTGGATATTGAGCGCCTGCCGGATTAGCATGAGCGCTCCTCCCATCCAGAACGTACCGAGGCTAATCGCTCAACCATCTGGGGCGCACTCAAGACCGCTTCGACCACGCCGCCGCCGATTGCCAGCGATTTGTCTGAGATGGTGAAACAGAATTTGCGTTTCGCGCGGGGGTCAATATCTCCGATTTTCATCCCGCGTGAGACCAGAACGTCACTGTCAATCATGCCACGCAGGACGCCGTCGAATGGTGCGTAGATCGGTAAGTCGCCTACGCGCGCCAGTATCGTCCCACTTTTTACATACTCGCCAATATTGACGATCTGCCAGATGGTTCCGTCAGTCGGGGCGCGTAGAACACGTTCAGCTTCTTTCCCGCCGATACTGCCTGGGAGGCCCGTGTTGGGTTGTGCGCTGCCCTGCCAGATGACGCGGCCCAGGTCATGCCCGCGATTGGTTTCAACAACAGCATGGCAATCCACGCCTGCCGTGAAGCCAGGCCCCAGCGCGACGACCAACGGCGCATCGTCGAAGGCCGTATCCAGGTTTGTTTTGGCGACACGTGCATCCACAACCACGGGAGGTTTTAGCAGCCCAATGGTATCTTTTCCCGGATCTACAATCACAGGAATGATGCTTTTTGCCAGCAATGCTGGCACTTCATCTACTGTGGCCTTGTGTGCTTCAATGCCTTCCACGATCACAGTATTGTACGAAACCGCATTGCCGTAACTGACTGTCGTGCGCACGAGCAGGGGCGCGGGAAGCTCTGTCATGACAACCGGGAATCCCGATTTCACGAGACGGTAAGCGACGCCAGAGCCAAGATCGCCTGCGCCCCGGATCAGCACCAGAGCGTTAAAGTGTCCCATCGGAGGGGTAGCGCCCGGAATCCCGCAACGCCTTCAAAACGCGGTCGGGAGTCATCGGCAGGGAATCGATCCTGACCCCTGTCGCGTCGTAAACGGCAGCGGCAATGGTCGGAGCCAGCGGCAGGTAGGGCATTTCGGCCATGCCCCGCGCGCCCCAGGGGCCTTTGGGATCGCTATATTCGAGGATAACCGACTTCACTTCGCTGGGAATGTCCAGAACGGTGGGAATCAGGTAACTTGAGAGAAACGGGTTCTTGATGACGCCGTTTTCGCTGATCAGATGTTCCATCGTGGCGTAACCCTGAGCCTGCACGACAGCGCCCTCGATCTGGCCCTGAACGAGCATTGGGTTTACGGCCTGGCCTACGTCGTTGGCTGAAACCACGCGGACTAAAGCAATGTGTCCGGTTTCAATATCCACCTCGACCTCGACAACCTGCGCTACGTAGCCATAAGCAAAATTTGGAAAGGCTCGGCCAGTGTCAGGGTCATAGGCTTCGGTCTTGGGTGGCCGGTATGTATATTCGGCGATGGCGGGCCGTTCTTCCTTCAACCAGGCCTCTAGAGCCAACACCGCCGCGCCTCGGATGGCATTTCCTGCCATAAAAGTCAGGCGCGAGGCCGATGCGCTGCCTGCGCTTTCCATCGCCAGGGTATCGTGGCTGATCAGACGCACCTTTTCGACGGGCACGCCAGTTGCGTGGGCTGCCATCTGGACAAAGACCGTATGGGCGCCCTGACCGACCTCTGCCCCGGCCTGTCGCACGATCACTTCCTCGATCTGGGCACCGCCGCGCAGCTCGATACCGGCCCAGGCTTTTTCCGGGAAGCCAAAGCTGAAGCCGACATTCTTAAACCCCGCGCCAAAGGCCACACCACGCCGCGTGGTCGGATCCTTGTGGTCAGGCGCACTGTTTATGCTCTTACGACGCCAACCCTGATTGGTTCGCTCATAGGAACCGCTCTGCTCGGCGCACTGTTCGATGACCTCTGCCACGCTGACGCCCTCAGGCAGCGGAGTCCCCGTCGAAAGCAGATCGCCTTCGCGCAGCACATTGCGAAGCCGGATTTCTACGGCATCAAGGCCAAGTTGTTCGGCCAGTCTATTCATCTGACCTTCGGCAGCGAAAGCGCCTTGTGGCCCGCCAAAGCCCCGGAAGGCACCCGTTGGTACGTTGTTGGTGTAAACGCCGTAGGTATCCACTTTGATGTTTGGAATCGTATATGGCCCGGTCACCAGCAGTTGGGCATTGCCCATGACCTTTGGCGTTGTGTAAGCGTAGCCACCTGCATCTCCATAGAGCGTCGCCTCAGCAGCCACAATTTTGCCCTCGCGGGTTGCGCCCCACCGCGTATGGATCGTCACTGGATGACGTTTATGGTGGCCCTGGATCGATTCCTCGCGGCTCCAGATGATCTTCACCGGGCGACGCAGCTTCCAGGCAGCCAAGGCCAGGATGATCTGCACCGACATATCCTCGCGCCCGCCAAAAGCTCCGCCAATGGCTGGGTAGATGACCCTGACCTTTTCCGGTGGAAGGCACAGCGCGTGCGAGATCTGTTCCTGGTCTTCGTGCGTCCACTGTCCGGCGACGATGACCGTCAGTCGCCCCTCGTCGTCCAGGTAACCCAGACCCGCTTCAGGTTGAAGATAAGCGTGTTCCTGCCAGGACGTGCTATACGTCCC
>DATGFK010000522.1:0-9032 GCA_035309185.1 Aggregatilineales bacterium | reverse complement strand
TGAGGGGTCAGTATCGGATCGCGTTCGGCATGGGTGCGGAGTGTCTCGCCCTGACCGCTAAGATCGGTAGCTGGAGACAGGCACACCGCAGCAGCAGGCAAGGGATCGCCTGCATCCCGCAGTGCCAGCAAAGTCGTCAGCGTCAGATTTCCACCTGCCGAATCCCCGGCAATGACAATCTGTTGCGGCGGCACACCTTGTTGCAATAGCCAGCGATAAGCCCCCAGGCTATCCTCAAAGGCTGCTGGGAAGGGATATTCTGGCGCAAGCCGATAATTCAGGGCCAGGGTACGTGCCCTGGCCGCCGCCGATAGCCGCGCGATTAAACTGCGATGGCTGCGGATGGAACCCATAATGAAACCGCCACCATGTAAATAAAGCAGAGTCAGAGACGGGAGGCTCTTTCCCACGCGAATCCAGGCTGCTGGAATATTGCCAATGGTCAGCGGCTCACTCACTGTACCCGGCGGTACTGGCATCAGATCGCCATACCAATCCAGATCGGCGCGAAACTGCTCAATCTTTGCAGTAGGTTTCCTGCGAACCTGAACGAGACGACAGAGGGAGCGCAGGAAACGACTCTGTAAACTGCGCATGTCGGACTCTCGCTACTACACCTCCGAAACTTGTAGTGATCATTTTAGTCCAAATCAGCAACGGAAGGTACTGAGCAAAAGGTAGGATTACCTCAACGCCAGTGTGAATTCACGCTGACCTTGACCGTTTTCCTATAGATTACTCATCAGCCGCGAGGGTGACGCTGCTGCGTGGAACGCAGAACTACGCGGCTACATCTGGGGTCTGGCCGACCTGCGAACGCAAATAAGCCTGCATGAACTCATCCAGTTGCCCATCCAGGACGGCGCCAGTGTTGCCTGTTTCATAATCGGTGCGGTGATCCTTGACCATCTGGTAAGGGTGCAACACGTAGGATCGAATCTGGCTGCCAAAATTGACGTTGACGTGTTGCCCTTTCAGCGCCGCAAGTTCTTCTTCCTTTTTGCGCAGTTCCATGTCGAACAGACGCGCCTTCAGGACGTGCATAGCGCTCTCTTTGTTCTGCGCCTGGCTGCGCTCGTTCTGGCAAGTCACGACCAGGCCCGTTGGCTTATGGACAATGCGTACTGCCGTCTCGTTTTTCTGAACGTGCTGCCCACCCGCGCCACTGGATCGGTAGAAGTCTATTTCGAGGTCTTTCTCTTCGATCACAATGTCAATTTCGTCCTGGATGTCGGGAACAACTTCGACCAGTGCGAAGGAGGTATGACGGCGCTTGGAGGCATCGAATGGGCTGATGCGCACCAGCCGGTGGACGCCTCGTTCGGACTTCAGGTAACCGTAAGCGTAATCGCCCTTGATCATCAGGGTGATGCTTTTGATCCCGGCTTCCTCGCCCTCGGTCTGGTCAAGGATTTCTGTTTCCATACCATGCTGTTCGGCCCATCGCAAATACATGCGCAGGAGCATGGCGACCCAGTCCTGCGATTCAGTTCCACCGGCCCCCGCGTGAATAGAGAAGATGGTATTTTCGCCGTCGTAAGGGCCGCTCATCAGGGCCTCGAAGTTCATCTTGTCTACGATTTCGTGGAGGGATTGCACTTCGGTGGTCAGATCGCTTTCCAGGCTTTCGTCGGCCAGTTCGGCCAATTCCAGCGCATCGGCGATGCGTTTTTGAATTTCCCGCCAGCGCTCGATCTCGCGTTTCAGGCGGCTGAGGCGCTGCATGGCCTGTTGGGCAGCGCGGGGATCGTTCCAGAAATCGGCTGCGGATGCCTCTTCTTCAAGCTTTGAGGCCTGTCGCTCTTTGCCAGCGATGTCAAAGACGCTCCGTGAGATGTTCTATGGTCTCGCGCATTTCGTTGAGCTGGCTGATCAAATTGTCCATTGGAAATTCACCTCGTGTGCGTATGGATTTTTAGCCTGAATATCGGGATAGCTATCGAAAGGGCGCGCCCGGGATATGGCTGTGCATCGTCGCCGCGCAAGCTCATTATAATGTTTGGAGGACTGTCCGTCTATCCTGAACGTAAGCGCCGCCAGCGCCGAAAGCGTTCCAACAGCAGATCGCCTACCACCACGCCGACGACAAGCACAACCACGGCGACGCCCGCGATCACGTACCAGGGCGTACCCGGCGGCGGCGCCACGATGAACTGGAAACTGCCCAGCGATTCATGTCCGTCCACACTTTCTGCTTTCCAATTCACCGTATAGCGGCCCGGCGCGACGGGAGCCAGTTTGATCTGCATCAGGGTGGCGTCGCTGGCATCAATGTAGGTCTGACCCAGGTCAACGGCTTGAAACTGCGAATCGAACACGCTCAAGCGACTGCCGGTGGTTAAGGCCTGGGTAAACCACGCAGAGACCAGCGTAGGAGGAACATCCAGTTCAGCATCAGCAGGAGGGTCGCTCCGGCGCAGCATTGCGTGGGCCAGTGCAGGAATAGCGAGGAGGGGCAGCAAAGCACAGCCAAGCATCAGGGCCAATGGCGACAGGAGAATACGGAGGCTTTTCATTACAGACCATGACTGACTATAAGACCAGGGTTACACCTTCTGATTATAGCCCTGACTGGCCGAATTCAGATCAAGTTGCGTGAATCAAGATCGAGTATAATTCGGAGGTGGAACAGATTTTCTCACACAAGGACACTTCAAAAATGACCGGATGGTTTTCGATGATCGCGAAACAGGCGTGGCTCCGCGTGGGTTGTGTCCTCACCCTGGGGCTTATCCTTTCCGGCTGCGGGCAGGGCGCAGTCCCCACGGACAATTCGGCCCAGAATTTGATGCCGGTACTGCCGGATTACAACACCTCCAGCGTGCTCAACATCCAGGATGCACTCGCAAAGCTCACCAGTCTCGCCGCAGCCGCCGGAGCGCAAGTTGAAGTTTCCGCAGGGGTTGCAGCGGTGAATGGCCTGGTGACGTGCTATGAGAAAGCAGGGGCGTTGGTCGGGCAGGCCTACGTGAATAAGACCAACGCCGTGAACTCCGGTTTGATTATCATCGTCAATCAGAACCAATTGACAAATCCGCAGGTCTTTACCTCGTGCGTCGTTCCTATCAGACCCTTAGCACAAGCCAACGGAGCGGCTCCGGTTATCCAGCCCTGTACGAAGTCTTACACGCTCAACCAGAATAACAACACATTCGATATTGCCTATATCGGCACGAACCCAACGGTTTGTCAGGCGTTCTGCTCCGGACTCAAAGGTTGCACCGCACCCTGAGTTGCCGAGAGGGTGCTACCAACATATAATCAAACCAAGCTGTCGTAGGGGCTATCCGCCGACAGGACTTGCGCTTTCGAGGGTTGAATGTCAAACACGACGCCTGCGGGAACTCAAATTTCGACAGTTGAAGAACTCCGCCACCTGCAAAAGAATGTTGACCAGTTGGAAGCGCTCATGCGCCAGCATGGTCAGCAACTAAAAGCGAAGGGCATGGGCCTGCCCCAGAATTTCCTGGCTGATGTCCAGCGTATGCGCACGGACATCGAGGCTATTGCCAATAACCTGGAAGATGCGCAGACCGAACTTCAGCGGCTGCGGGCGCTGAGCGATCTACCGGAACTGATCAATTCGACGCTTGACCTCCAGGACGTGCTGAACGCCGTAATTGATACGGTCATTCGCCTGACCGGGGCCGAACGCGGTTATCTTGTGCTGCGCGACGAACACAGCGAGGAAATGCAATTCGCGGTAGCCCGCAACTTTGAGCAGCGCAGCCTGGCTGAAGACGAGATCATCATCAGCCGAAGCATTGTCGGGCAGGTTGCACGCACGGGTATGCCAATGTTCACGACCAACGCCGCGCAAGACACGCGGGTGAACACCAATGAAAGCATCATCAGCTACGCGCTGCGCAGTATTCTGTGTGTGCCGCTGATTTTGAAGGGTACCGTGACGGGCGTCATCTACGCCGACAACCGCATCCGGGCTGGACTGTTTGGCGCAAAGGAACTGGCTTTGCTGTATGCCTTTGCGAACCAGGCGGCGATAGCCATCGAGAATGCGCGCTTGTTTGAGCGCGTCAGGACTAGCCTCGCCGAAGTCACTGCGATTAAGGACCTCATGGACAACGTCTTGGCCTCCATCGCCAGCGGCGTGATCACGACGGACGGCAACGACGCAATTATGATTCTGAACGACGCCGCCTGTCGAATCTTGAACGTTGGTCTGGATCTTAGCCTGGGCCGCATTCTGTGGGACGTGTTGCCCCGTGTTGACGAAGAATTTAATCAACTGCTGAACCTTGTACGCGAGCGCGAAATCGAACATATTATCGAGATCGAGCCGGAGATTTTCGAACGTGGCATGGTGAACCTGAATCTGAAGTTCAGCCCGCTGCGCGACGCACAGCGCAAAGCCACACAGGGCGTGACCATTGTGGTTGATGACCTGACCGAACTCAAACGCCGTGAGGAGCAGTTGAGCGTGGTGAAGCGCTACCTGCCGCCTGCACTGGTGGATACCATTATCAGCATAAATGACCTCGGCCTGGGTGGGGAACGCCATACCATCACGACCATGTTTGTAGACGTACGCTCGTTTGGGACGTTCCCACCATCGCTGCGCCCGCAGGAATTGATGACCCTTCTGAACAGCTACCTGACCATTGCCTCCGACGAAGTCACGCAGCAAAACGGCGTCATTGACAAATACATGGCGAATGAGATGATGGCTCTGTTCAATACGCAGCTCAATCCCGTGGAAGACCATGCCTGGCGCGCCGTTCAGGCGGCACTGAACATGGGCACGGCCTTGATGAAACTGTACCGTGCAGCGGGCGAACGTACGGCCCATTTCCGTGTAGGGATTCACACGGGTGTGGCGACGCTCGGAAACGCCGGGAGTTTAAGCCGTAAAGAGTTCACCGCCATTGGCGACTCAATCAATCTGACCCACCGATTGTTGGAGAACGCGAAGCCCGGCCAGATCATCATCAGCGATGAAACGTATAAGCAGTGCCAGAGACAGCTTCAAGACCCCAAAGCTGCCATTACTGTGATTGGCCTGGACGAAATTCTAGTCAAAGGGAAAAAGCAGGCCACGCTTATTTACCAGGTGACCCGCGAGGGGCTACCCTCTTAACTATATCGAATCGAGAGATTATCATGTGGAAACTCGCAGTCGTTCAAGGCCCTAATGTGACTTATTACGAGGCAAGCGGAACTCAACGCAAATCGTTCTCCGATTTTGCGACTGCTGTGTCTGCCATGCTTAAAGATGGATGGGAACCCTTCAGCGCTGACAGCGGCAACACCGTACTGATCTGGTTTCGGATGAAGGCCGGCTGAGGGCGTTTGGCGTTCTCCCGATAAAGATAGCTATGCCGGAGACTACTTGATGACCACTCAGATTCCCATACCGGGAAGTGCGCCTGCAATCGATCCAATGGTCGAAATTCAGCGTCTAAACCGGGCAGCACTCGAACTGGCGGAGCGCTTGCGTGAACACGGTAAGATGCTGGCCTTGCGTGACCTGGCCCTGCCTCCCAACGCGGTTGATTCGCTCCAGGTGCTCGCCAACGTGTTCGATCAGATGACGACCCGTCTGGATAACACGCAGGTTGAGCTTCAACAGTTGCGTGAACTGGCCCGTACAACTGAACTCATCAATTCGACACTGGACGTTGACGAGGTCTTGAACGACGTTATTGACGCTGTGATTGCGCTTACCGGTGCGGAGCGCGGTTACGTGATCTTGAAGGATATTTCAAGCGGTGAACTGGACTTCCGCGTCGCCCGCGACAAGAAAAAAGAGACCATCACCGACAAAGATTTCGTCGTCAGCCATACCGTTGTTCAGCAAGTCGCCACCGAAGGTGAGCTGGTCATTACGATTGATGCGTCGAAAGACATCCATCTGATGAACGTAGACAGCATCGCCAATCTGCAACTGCGCAGCATCCTTTGCGTTCCCCTGAAGCGCAAGGGCGAGATCACAGGTGTCCTTTATGTGGATAACCGTGTCAAACCAAATTTGTTCAGCGAACGTGAGCAGCGGCTGGTCAGGGCATTTGCAAACCAGGCCTCCATCGCCATTGAGAACGCGCGGCTGTTTGAGCGTGTGCGTGCCAGTCTGCGGGAAATAACGGAACTGAAGGATTTCCTGGACAACGTATTTGCCTCCATCGCCAGTGGCGTGATTACAACCGATGGGCAGGATCGCATTACCACCTTGAACGCTGCTGCCGCCAGCATCCTGGACGTCTCGCAGGAAGATGCCATCGGGAAGCATATTATGGCGGTCTTGCCGCCCCTTTACGAAGGCTTTGATCTCCTTCTGGCCGAAGTGCGTGAGCACAGACTGAACCAGACTCTAGAGGTCGCCCCGGTTCTGGAGTCGCGCGGCCAGATCAGCCTTGACCTTAAGCTCAGCCCGCTCAAAGATGGGTTAGAAATCCAGGGCGTGGCTATAGTCCTGGACGACACAACCGAATTGAAAGCCCGGCAGGCACAGATCAGCGTTGTGAAGCGTTATCTACCGCCGACGATGGTAGACAATATTAAGACCATTGACGAACTGGAACTGGGCGGCGTTGAGCGTGAAATCTCGATCATGTTCTGCGACGTGCGCGGCTTTACGCCCTTCAGCGAGAGACTTGAACCAGAAGCGTTGATGCAAACGATCAACAAGTATCTGACTGTGAGCAGTGATGCTATCCAGAACTATGAAGGCATCATTGATAAATTTATGGGCGACGCCGTGGTTGGACTGTTTAATACCCAGTTGAACCCCGCTGAGGATCACGCACTGCGAGCCGTGTACGCCGCGCTGGAAACAGCGGCGAAGGTCTACGAACTCCACGAGGTTCTGCCCCCCGATCAACGCCTATTTTTTGGGATTGGCGTGCATACCGGCCCGGCAGTGCTCGGCAACGTAGGCAGCCCACGCCGCAAGGAATTTACGGCTATTGGTAATTCGCTTCAGTTTGCCAAGCTGTTGCAGGAAAACGCTTTGGGCGGTGAGGTGATCGTCAGCGAAGAAACCTTCCATTTGGTGCAAGACTACGTCGTGGCTGAGGCGCTAAAACCTCGCAAGCTCAAGGATCAGGTTGATTTTCAGGTCATGTACCGCCTCACCGGATTAAAGCAATAAGCCGCTATCTACACAGAGAGTTGACACAACTATGGAACCTGTCGAGAATTCTGCGCCGTCAGTTGGCCCAGCGGGCAGCGCGCGCAAAGGCACGCGCAGGCAGCGCGGCTGTCTGATCATGTTCGTGGTTGGAATTATCGGACTATGGGCAACCACACTCGGAATCATGATTATCATCCACAATTTTAGCCGCCTTCCGATCCTGATCGTCCTGACTCTGATCGGCATCGGCGTGTACTACTTCTATATGCGGCGCTAGAAACACACTCAAAACTGCGCCAAGCAACTGCATTGACGCGAGAAATTTGCCCCTCTCTTTGGCTTGCCACGATTCGGGGATATGGCCCTCACTTTGTATCCCGCTGTAGCACAGACGATTGATTTGCTACAATTGGCGGTGCAAATTTCGGGAGATACGATTCAAATATGGTGGATGCTCAAGCACTTCTGAGCGGATTACTGGAAGCCTACAGTCCGTCGCACTACGAAACGCCCGCTTCAACCTATCTCGCGGATTGGATGCAGTCGGCGGGATTCGACAAGGCGTTTGTGGACGAGTCGGGCAGCGCCGTAGGCATCCTGGGCGATGGCCCGCGCGAAATCGTTTTGCTGGGCCATATTGACACCGTAAAAGGCGTGATTCCCGTCCAGGAGCGCGATGGAAAACTCTATGGGCGCGGCTCCGTAGATGCCAAGGGGCCGCTGGCGACCTTCGCAGCCGCGACCGCGCAGGCAGGCCGACAGGCGGGCTGGCGGATCGTCGTCATCGGGGCCGTCGAGGAAGAAGCAGCCAGTTCAAAGGGCGCGCGTCATGCCGTCACACTCTACCATCCCAATTTATGTGTGATCGGCGAACCCAGCCAGTGGGATCGTGTGACTCTGGGCTATAAGGGCCGCTTGTTGCTGGAATATCACGTGTCGCGGACGATGAGTCATTCTGCGGGTCAGGCGCGCAGCGCGCCTGAGCAGGCCGTCGCCTACTGGAATGCTATCGGGGCTGAGGTAAGCCAGATCAACGCCGGGCGCGATAAAGCCTTCGACATGGTTTTGCCCTCGCTCCGCAAGATTCATTCTGAAGATGACGGCTTCAACGAAATTGCACGTATGACGCTGGGATTTCGGCTGCCGCTCGACGTGCCGCCAGATGTGCTTCAGCCGCGATTGCTGGCCCACGCCGAGAACGCGGAGATCGCCTTCCGGGGCGCTGAAGTTGCCTACCGCGCAGAGCGAAACTCGCCGCTCGTCCGCGCCTTCAACAACGCCATCCGCGATGAAGGCGGCAAGCCGGGCTATCTCTACAAGACGGGCACATCGGATATGAATGTGGTCGGCCCGGTCTGGCAGTGTCCGATCCTGGCTTATGGCCCGGGCGATTCGTCCCTTGATCACACGCCGGAAGAACATATTGTGTTGGAGGATTACCACAGGGGCATAGCCGTCTTGACCAACGTCCTTCGCCACCTGGATGCCGACCAGGAATTAGAACCGATTTGACTGACTCTCACCGCTGGCTGCGGGACGCTGCCTGGCGTGACCTGGCACTTCCGCTGCTCATCTATTCTGCCCTCGCGCTGCTCATCACCTGGCCGCTGGCCGCCCACCTCTCGACGCACGTGGCCGGGCCGGAATACGCCGACAGTGTCGAATATGCGCGGCTGGGCTGGTGGGCAAAGTACGCGCTGCAACACGGCCTGAATCCCTTCTATCAGGGATTGTTTGGTTTTCCAGATGGTTTTTTCAGCGCGCCGCAATGGTCGCAGCCGCTGATTTACTGGCCGATTGCGCTGTTGGACACCCTTTTCGATCCCATTGCGTCTTTTAATATCTGGCTGCTGCTGGAAATTATTCTGAGCGGATTGACGGCGTACTGGCTGTGCCGCGAAATTCTGCGTGATGCGCCCCACCGGACGATCCCAGCCCTGTTCGG
>DATGFK010000521.1:0-2113 GCA_035309185.1 Aggregatilineales bacterium | reverse complement strand
CCCTGAACCTCGCCAACCAGTGGGCCACGCAGCGCACCGCAGACATGACGACCTTCCACGATATTGCCCGCTCGATGCTGATCCCGCCGATGGCGACTGACGCCCTGGCGCGGGTTATGCTGGCAGGCGTGGTGGCTTGCGCCATTGCCCTGACGTTGTTCTACGTCCCGCGCGCGCTACGCACGATGCGCCACGGCCCTGGCCTGCGCGCCGTTTTCGCGGGCAGCGCGGCGCTCGTGGCGATCCTGATCGCCGTGAGCGGGGTTGCTGTCGCCGATTCACTGACCACGCCGACCATCCAGGAGAACACGATTGCCCGTGAGCTTCCTGCCACTGTGAGCGTGTATGCCGGGCTGAACCTGCAAGAGTTGTTCCTCAAAAATACGCAGCGTCCCCTCGAGGCGATCCTCCAGGCGGCGCAAGTCTTCCTGGCTCCTGTCTCCACACCGGCTCCGGTGGCTGCTCCGGGCACCGACAGCCAGCCTGCGCAAAGCGCACAATCTCAAGCGTCCCAACCCTCGCAGCCCGTAGCCGCAGCCAGCGCATCCACGCCAGTTGACGACGTGATCCGGGCGCTGCTGCGGGCCAGGAACTGGTCGGCGGCAAGTTACAAGCCTTTCTGTCCCGACGAGGAGCCACCGGAGAACTGGCAAGGCTGCTTTGCCAACAGCTTGCTCAGTTGGGTAGGCCCGCAGTCTGCCTTCGCGATGATGCCTGCCATCAATGGCGGCAGTGACCTGGATTTCCTGTTCGCGTTCCAGGCCACCAATCGCAACAATGCCATCGGCTTTGCGACCAACCTGGCGACGGCGCTGGGCGAAGCGGAACCCGTGCAGTCCGGGCCGAACGTCCGCCTGATGACCATCAACGGCGGCACGGCGGATGAGCGACGGCTGGCGATCACGCAGGCGTACGTGCTGATCGGCACGCCCAGAGCGATCCAGGCCACGCTGGAACACGGCCAGGATACGCTGGCGGCTCAGGTGGATTTCCGCGCCGTCACCGCCGACCTGCCGACTGGCGACTTTGCCACGCTCTACGTGCGCGCGAACAGCTTCCACGGCGACCTGGAACCTGCCCTCAAGGATATTCTCTCGATGGAGGCTATTGACAGCACGATGCAGATCGCCAGCGCGGGATCGCTGCTGTCTTTCGTCCGCACGAGGAACTCGCCCGCTGTGATCGGCCTGTCGCTGCGCGCTGACGAGCAGCAGATCACCGTTGACGGCGTGGCGAACATGCCCTACGACCTTCAGAAACTAGACGCATCGGCGGTGGGCGACTCGCTGTTGAATCGCGTACCGGCAGAGGCCAGGAGTTGGGCGGCGCTCAACGTGGACGTGGCCGGGCTGGTCGGCGGTGTGAGCGTGCCGGGACTGCTAGGCAAGGCGCTGCCCGGCAACATCGGGTTTGTACAGGGAATCCTGGGCGATTTCGGGCAGTCGCTCCAGAAGCTGATGGGTTACGCCAAGGGCGGCATGATGATCACCGAACTGCCTGTCCAGGCTTCTCAAGCTGGCGGACAGCAATCCGGGCAGGGCCGGACGGAGATCGGATTGGTCGTGCCCATGCTGGATCGCGGCGCGGGTGAGATCCTCCCGGCGCTCAAAGCCATTACGGGACGCTTGCAGATGATCGGTGGCCTGTCGGGGGCGATCCAGGTGCAGATCGCGCCCGCCACGCCGGATCGCGGCGAGATCATCACACTCAGCGGCGCGGCGCTGCAAGGGAGCCTGCCTACTGGACTGCAATACACGCTGACCAAAGACAGCATCCTGATCCTGACCACCGGCCACGGCCTGGACAACTTCCTGGCGAGCTTCAAAGAGGCGCAGAAGGGCGCGGCCAACAAGATGCACGCCGTACTGGACGGCCCGCTGGATCGCTTCGTGTACGCCTACGCGGATCTCTCGCCGCGCAGCATTCCCCTGACGGCGGTGTTCGGTGGGCAGGTCAGGCGTCAGGCTGTGTACGTCACGCTGGTGCTGAAGGCGCAGTGAGGAGCGGGGAGCGGTAGATTACGCGCATGGATAAACATCGAGGCCGATTAATATTTCACGTTCCTCGATACGCTCTTGAGCGTTGAAGCGCAGCAAGAAACTCGTGACTCGTC